>NZ_VPCK01000052.1:0-1180 GCF_013418255.1 Acinetobacter sp. YH12155 | reverse complement strand
CTCTGTACACGACAAATTTCACAGAACCCTTATCCTATCAGGATTCTGCTTTCTTAAAATTGCCAAAATTTCCTTAAACTCTTCTTTTTTCCCAAAACCAATTAAACGCTGAATCGCCATTTGAACATAGTCTAAACCATAGCGAAATAAACTCATTGAGAGTCGTCCATGCTTCTTTATTTTTATCGCTTTTTTTTGATTATGTTGCCATTCACCCGTTAAGTAACACCAACAGAAGCTTATAGCTAACACCGCAATCAATTTTTTCACTCGTCTAGGGTCTGTCAAGCGCGTATTTTCAAGATTAAACCCGCGTCCTTTGAGACAACTGAATAAGGTTTCAATTTCCCAGCGTAATGCATAATCCTGAATAGCATTGGCATTAAACTGAGGAGAAACGACGAGTAAAAGCTCTCCATTTTCTAACTGTAGTGCACTTATATATAGTTTCACCCGACCAACCAAAATCCGTCGTTTACGACATTCAATTTGACCAACTTTAAGATGGCGAAATAAATCACTAATTTTATGATTCTTTCCTAAATGATTGGTGACAATGAAGTTTTTTTAACACGAATGCAGAAGTTGATGTCTTGTTCAATTAACCATGTAAACCACTGCTCACCGATAAACTCTCTGTCTGCGAACACATTCACAATACGGTCTTTACCAAAAATGGCTATAAAGCGTTGAATCAAAGCAATACGCTCTTTCGTATCTGAATTTCCACGTTTATTAAGCAATGTCCAAAGGATAGGTATCGCTATTCCACGATAAACGATTGCGAGCATCAGGATATTAATATTTCGTTTTCCCCATTTCCAATTGGTTCTATCTAAAGTCAGTTGCACTTGGTCGAATGAAAACATATTGAAAATCAACTGAGAAATTTGACGATAATCAAAATACTGACCTGCAAAGAAGCGCTGCATACGTCGATAAAATGATTGTGGTAAACACTTGATGGGCAAGGCTTTAGATGCAGAAGAAAGATTACATGTTTGCTTTAAAATAATCACAAGCATGATGAGCGCAAAGCACTTTAAATGTGACTTGTTCCATTTTAGAGATTTGTTTAAGATAAGATATAACTCATTGAGATGTGTCATAGTATTCGTCGTTAGAAAACAATTATTGTGACATTATTTCAATGAGTTATCTATTTTTGTCGTGTACAGAG
>NZ_VPCK01000051.1:0-1199 GCF_013418255.1 Acinetobacter sp. YH12155 | reverse complement strand
CTTTTCATGCGCTAAAGTGGGTCCGAAACCATGGAGTTGGTCAGAAACAATATTGAGGCACTTGAGTCTGAGTTCTTCAGGAAGTTTAGAATTGCTGATTTGGCCACGACCGGCATGGGCTAATGCAACTGGACCTTGGGCTTTGTATTTCTGCAGTAAGCGTCTGATCTGACGTTCTGAAATATGAAGTAGCTGAGCAGCCTGGGATTGAGTTATGCGTTGATCGCAGATTTCCTGCAAGACCGACAATCGTTTAAGTTCTTTATCCGACATAGACACCAACATATCAAACCGTCCGCTAAGGAAATTGCAAAAGTGCATATTCTAAAAGCGGACATTTTTACTTTGGAGAAACCGGACATTTCTATTTTGGAGTTACACTTTTTAATTTCATATAACGTGTATTATGTTAATTTAAGGAAATCTTAAAGTTAATTAACTTATTTCCTTTATTTCCTTTATTTCCTCATTGAGTATTTTCAATACTGTTAAACATATATCTAAACGCTGCCTATCTGAAAGATTAGGTACATCACTCGGGTATATCCGAACATTTATTCCATTCCAAATAAACCAATCATTTCCATTTTTGCATGGCTCTACATTTAGAAATTTATCATTACCTGCATAACCTGTAGATGCATTAAATTGTCGTGACTCCATCAAGACTCGCACAATAGGGTATTTTTTATTAGATTTATTTTCCCAATTTCTTTTTAGTAGCCTATTTACCGTATTTGGCCACCTTATATGAAAACCATTATCACTAAAATATTCTCTAGGTATTAACCAGAATCTGCTATTACGTTTAATTAGGGCATATTTACGGGAATCATATTTTGGCAATCGTGCTTGTTCCTCTAGAGTGTACCTATCAAATTCTTGAGCCAATCGAAGCCGTTGTCTTTCCATTTTGCTACTAATTTTTGCATTTTGTTCTTGCTCTGATAGAGGAATGCATTTAAGTACAAACCATGCCATAAATATTATGAGCAATAAAACTCCGATAAAGCCTTTAGAAGAGTAAGTTTTTATTTTCATTGTTTCAAATAGGGTTAATGATTTAACTACCTAACCCGGATCCTGCTTAAGCCGATGATTCCTTAATTTGAATTGTTGGCTTATTTTGATGGGTTAATTGATATGCACATAGTGAGGCGTAAATTCCACTCAGAAATCCATGAAGACTACGTGCTTTA
>NZ_VPCK01000005.1:0-260181 GCF_013418255.1 Acinetobacter sp. YH12155 | reverse complement strand
TTAATGGAGAAATCTAATCGGTATGTTATACCTGAGAGACGGATGAGGAGTTACCCAAGGGTTGTAAAAGGAAAACCTCAAAAATACCCAAGAAAAAGCCAGTCAATCTCTTAACTGACTGGCATTATCCAAGTGGAGGCTTTTTATTTTCCTTCCTAGTAGTTCTCTCTCCCTTTGGGAGAGAGTTAGAGAGAGGGTAGATCTCTCCCTGGCCCTCTCCTTGTAGGAGAGGATTGGGAATGATTGATTGAATCCCTCTAAGTCTCCCCTTTAAGAAAGGGAGACTTTCAATTAAAGCAACTCAATCGCCACAGCAGTTGCTTCACCACCACCGATACACAGGGCTGCGATACCACGCTTGCCGCCGGTACGTTTCAGGGCATGAATCAGGGTTAAAATAATACGTGAACCGGTCGAACCAACTGGGTGACCAAGTGCACAGGCACCGCCATTGATGTTGACTTTTTCTGGGTCCAGTTTGAACTCGTCCATTGGACACATGGTCACCATGGCAAAAGCTTCATTGATTTCCCACAGATCCACATCTGCAACCGTCCAGCCGGTTTTATCCAGAACTTTTTGAATTGCACCGACTGGCGCAATGGTAAATTCAGATGGATGCTGTGAATTCGAAGCATAGGCAATCAGCTTGGCTAGCGGTTGTAAACCTTTTGCTGCAGCGTTGTCTGCTGAGGTTAATACAAGTGCAGATGCACCATCCGAAATAGAGCTGGCATTGGCCGCAGTAATGGTGCCATCTTTAGCAAACGCTGGGCGTAGTGTTGGAATTTTTTCAATATTGGCGTTGAATGGTTGTTCATCTTTATCGACCACGACATCGCCTTTACGGGTAGACACCGTTACAGGCACGATTTCATCGGTAAAATAACCTTCATTCACTGCAGTTTGTGCACGTTTTAATGAACGAATAGCAAAGTCATCCATTTGCTCGCGGGTATAACCTTTGGTATTGGCCATGTCCTGTGCAAAAGAACCCATTAAACGGCCGGTTTCTGCATCTTCAAGGCCATCTAGGAACATATGGTCTTTGACTTCACCATGGCCCATACGGAAACCGCCGCGTGCTTTTGGCAGGATATACGGCGCATTGGTCATTGATTCCATACCGCCTGCAACTACGTAAGTCGCTGAACCGGCTTTAATCATATCTGCGGCTTGCATGACCGCTTTCATGCCTGAACCACACAGTTTATTAATGGTTACGGCACCGGTTGAATCCGGTAAGCCTGCCTTACGCATGGCTTGACGTGCAGGACCCTGTTTTAAGCCAGCCGGTAAAACACAGCCCATAATGACTTCTTCGATATCGGTCGGTTGTAAGCCAGCACGAGAAATAGCGGCTTGAATGGTGGCTGCACCTAAGTCGGGTGCGGTTAAACTGGCAAGACTACCCTGAAAACCACCCATTGCTGTCCGTGCACCATTAACAATTACGATATCCGTCATCGTTGTATCTCCAATCTGTTTCTAATCAATTCAATATTTATTTTGAGCTTAAGCCCTAGCAGTATAGGGGAAAAATCCACAGAATAAAGCGTAATTTTCATACATCTTTAGACGCATAAGTTTTAGCAGCTATTGGGAAATTCTATGCGTAGAAAACCACGATTACTGAGGAAAATACGCTGATTGGGGGTAAAACCTGAACAATAATAAAAACTGCCATTAGAGCCTAAAGGTAAACCCTGCTGGGCGTTAAATCTGAGACTGGGCAAAGACAGGGCGCCTTTCCATTCCAGGTTACCGTATTTCAGGTGGGTCTTTTCAGTTAAGACAATAGATTCACCTGAATCGAGGCTTCGGTTGCGGTTATGATCGATAAAAATAATAAAACCACTGTTCCATTGATTATTCTGACATTGCTGCAGATCGGCACTCGGGCAAATTACAATATTGGCGCGATAGGTGAGGGCTTGGGATTTGGCCAGGTTAATACTATATTGCAGTAAATAACGGATGCGCTTGGCTTCTTGCTGGGCCAGATATTGCTGAAAATGAGGCAAAGCAATCGCACTAATGATGCCAATGATGGCAAGCACCACAATGAGTTCAAACAGACTAAAGCCTGAAGTGTGAGATTTAATTGGGTACATACTAAGTAGACCTATAATCTTTATATTTTTATTATGTTTCTGTAATACAAAATATTGTTTTGTAATATTTTTCTAGGTTGTCATTATTTTTACGCATCTTTCTATAAAGCTGCTAAAATAAAATAAAGTGGAAGTGACAATAAGCTATCCACAACAAAAAATTGAGTAAAAATTTACCGAATTACAACGGAAATTGTAAGTAATTTTGTCAATAATTTACTTGATTAAAATTATCAAGCACTTGGAAAAAGAATAAAGTGTTTGTATGATTCAAAGTGACTAGCTTAAAAAGAAAACTGGGGTAAAAAAAGCCTATCTCAGGATAGCCAAAACTTTAGGCTTGAGCTTGAACAACAATTTGTTATCTCTGGAGGATAAATCCATGAAAATGAGTCGTATTGCATTGGCAATGCTCGTAGCTGCGCCTTTAGCAGCTGCAAACGCAGGCGTAACTGTTACTCCATTAATGCTTGGTTACACTTTCCAAGACACTAAACACAACAATGGTTCTGAACACCTAACTTCATCTGCTGAAATGGAAGATGATTTATTTGTTGGTGCTGCATTGGGTGTTGAACTGACTCCTTGGTTAGGTTTTGAAGCTGAATATAACCAAGTGAAAGGTGATATGGCTGAACAAGCTGGCGCTGAATATAAGCAAACTCAAATCAATGGTAACTTCTATGCGACTTCTGATTTGATCACTAAAAACTATGACAGCAAAGTTAAGCCATATGTATTGTTAGGTGCTGGTCACTACAAATACGAGTTTGACAACGATTTAGGTCGTGAAGGTCGTGGTCTTAAAGAAGAAGGTACTTTAGGTAATGCGGGTCTAGGTGCATTCTGGCACTTAAACGATGCATTAGCGCTGCGTACTGAAGCTCGTGCTACTTATAACATCGATGAAGACTTCTGGAACTACACTGCTTTAGCAGGTCTGAACGTTGTTCTTGGCGGCCGTTTGAAACCAGCTGCTCCAGTAGTAGAAGTTGCTCCAGTTGAGCCAGTTGCTCCAGTTCAACCAGCTCCACAAGAGTTGACTGAAGACCTGAACATGGAACTTCGCGTATTCTTTGATACCAACAAATCAAACATCAAAGATCAATACAAGCCAGAAATCGCTAAAGTTGCTGAAAAACTGGTTGAATATCCAAACGCAACAGCGCGTATCGAAGGTCACACAGACAACACTGGTCCACGTGCACTGAACGAACGTTTATCTTTAGCTCGTGCGAACTCTGTGAAATCTTCACTTGTAAACGAATACAACGTTGACCCAGCTCGTCTGTCAACTCAAGGTTTCGCTTGGGATCAACCGATTGCTGACAACAACACCAAAGAAGGTCGTGCTATGAACCGTCGTGTATTCGCGACAATCACTGGTAGCCGTACAGTTACTGTACAACCAGAAGCAGCTGCTCAATAATTTGAGTAGACCTTAGAAAAAACGACTCTTCGGAGTCGTTTTTTTTTATAATGGAATTTTATTGTCTTAAAAATCCCGCAGTCTGGGTAAGATGGATATGAGCACAGAAATTCCGGATCAACTCCTTCAACTTGAAGCCAATGGTGGTATTTTTGCTATTTGGAAGATTTTTCAGCACTATGGGATTGATCTGGAAATTGCCGATCTGGTCCAGCTGTGCCGGCATAATAATGAAGATGGCACTTTCGGAATTGCGCTAGCAGTGGGGTTGAAAAAGCTGGGGCTTGAGGTGAGCTTTCATACCGATCCTGATCCGCACCAGCACCCGACGGAAGTGTTGTGTTATCAGGAAGCGCAGCAATTACAGATTCCGCTACAGCCGGCACTCAGCTATAGCGCTTTGCAGACATGTGTTGATCAGGGCCGCTTTGTGATAGTGTTCTATGACACACTAGAAGGCGTGGGGAATCATTCCTTAATCTATTCAATGGATGCAGAAGAGGTCTGTTTCTTTGACAGCTTTGATGCAATGCCAGCACAGGTTTTCGAGCAGCAGCGTCAGGCAGAGGGCATTTGCCGTCAGGCCATTGTGATTGATGACCGAAATTTTGTGATGCGTTATAGCTAAGCTACATTTATCGAGATCATAAAAAAGCAGTCACTTGGACTGCTTTTTTGTTGCGTGCTTTTAAAGAAAGCTGAATCAATTATTCACGGTCGATCTTCATCGGCTGCACATCCATCTGCTGATAAGGAATCAGCTTGGTTTTGTATTTCCATTTATAGCCTAACCAGATGGCCAGGAACAATAAAATCCCGATATAGGTGGAAAGCACAGCCAGCCACTCACCCTCAAGTACCGCCTGATAGTTCTGGCCCAAGACCACAATCGCACATAAAGTGAAGGCAAACCATGGTGCGAACGGGAAGAACTTGGCACGATACGCCAGATCTTCAAGTTTATAGCCCTGAGCAAGATAGCCTTTGCGGAAACGATAATGAGAAACCGCAATACCCAGCCAGACAATAAAGCCACACATGCCTGACATATTTAGTAGCCAGTTAAAGACCTGTTCTTCACCAATAAAGGTTGTCAAGAAACATAATGCAGCAATGGCTGTAGTGGCATACAGCGCATTCATCGGTACGCCACGTGGATCAAGGCGGGCAAAGGCTTTTGGTGCACTGCCTTTACGTGCCATATCAAACAGCATACGCGTAGATGAATACATGCCTGAGTTACCCGCAGACAGAATCGCAGTTAGAATGACTGCATTCATGACACTGGCAGCAAAGGCAAAACCGGCCTGCTCATACAGTAAGGTAAAGGGTGACAGTGCCACATCATCTGTTGCAGCGGCCTGCAGTAATCGTGGATCATCATAGGCAATCAGGGTGCCGATAATGAAAATACACACGATATAGAACAACAGGATACGCCAGAAAATCTGTTTGATTGCAATCGGAATGGTTTTCTGCGGATCTTTGGATTCACCCGCAGCCACGCCGACCATTTCCGTGCCCTGGAAGGAGAAACCGGCAATCATCGCCACACCAATCAGGGCCGATAAACCACCGACAAATGGCGCTTCACCTTGGCTCCAGTTACCAAAAGTTGCAACATCCGGGGTCATCATGATCTTGGCGATCATGACCAGACCAATAATAATAAAGATGATAATCGCAAGCACTTTGACTAAAGAGAAGAAGAACTCGGACTCACCAAAGCCTTTGACTGTCAGGGCATTAATCGCAAACACCACGGTCAGGAACAGGGCACTCCAGTAGAAACCGGGAATATCCGGGAACCAGAACTTCATGATGAACTGTACCGCAACCAGTTCAAATGCCACGGTAATGGCCCAGTTATACCAGTAGTTCCAGCCTAGCGCGAAACCAAAACCACCTTCAACATATTTGCTGCCATAGGTAAAGAATGCACCTGAGGTCGGATTGTGGGTCGCCAGTTCGCCCAAGCTGGTCATCAAGAAATAGATCATGACGCCAATCAGGGCATAGGCCAGTAATGCACCACCCGGACCGGCATTGGCAATGGTCGCACCGGAGGCCAGGAATAAACCGGTCCCGATCGATCCGCCAATGGCGATCATATTTAAGTGGCGAGCACCGAGCTTACGCTGCAGCTGTCGGCTGTGTTGAGTTTCGCTCATCATACTTCCTTAACATTTTTTTGAGTGCTCGCGAACAGCACTTTAAAACCTTGTTGATCTGCCTTGACCGTACACTGGCCAAAACTCTGTTCAATCAACAGGGGATAATTTAAAAAGCGGTTGGCCACAATCCACAGTTCACCACCCGATTTCAGGTGGCGGCGCGCAGTTTTGCACAGTTTTTCGCTGGCATCATAGTAGGTCTGAATCCCCTGATGAAAAGGCGGATTGCTGACAATGGCATGTAAAAACAGCGGCGCATCTTCAATGCCACTGACGGCTTTAATTTCAAGCTGCTGCGGATTGAGCTGGTTGTGCTCAAAAGTCATTTGGGTTGAAGCGAGTGCAAAAGCATCTACATCCAGCGCGAAGATACGGTTATCTGGATTCAGCTTGGCCAGATAGGCACTGATAATGCCGGCGCCACAACCAAAATCGGCAATTTTACCCGATGGCACTTGGCTTAAATAAGGCAGGAAGACCGCTGTACCGATATCAAGCCGGTTCTGGCTGAACACACCTGGCAGGGCACAAATCTGTAGATCACCTTTTGGCGTCGCTACAGTATAACGCTGCGCCCAGTCGGCCAGTGCTTTTTTCTCGACGCTGCAGTCTAGTGTTAATTGCCAGAGTTGGCAATGACGGGCACTGTCGAGTTTTAAGGCTTTACCATAAGGCTGTAGCTGTTTGGCCGCACGTTCGACGCCGCCTTTTTTCTCACCGACCAGAAAAACACTGCTGCCGGTTTGCAGATGGGCGGCAACATTGTGCAGCACATAATTCAGCAGTTCTTTGGATTTCGGCACAAAAATAACCGCCTGATCAAATTCGCCTTCTGGAAAGTCGGCACCAAAATGAACGGGGGCAGTCTGGTTCTGGAAATAGTGGTAATCGTTAAAATTCCATGTCCAGAAAAAAGGCTGAACCGATTCACCGAATTCAGCGAACAGCTGGTCTGTAGGCGCATTGATCAGTAACACACGACCTGATAAATAATCATATTGTCGTAATAGCACTTCGCTTTTAGCATCCATGAGTCGCTCTCCAATAGAAAAACACTGTCCAAGTCCGGCTCAGACAGTGTTTTCTGGACATGAAATTACTTCTTGGTTTCAGGTAATACAATATTCAGAATCAGCGCTGCAATACCGCCGGTCGCAACACCTGAGCTAAAGATATTACGGAATAATTCTGGCAGATGCTCCAGAATTTGTGGCACTTGTGCAACGCCTAAACCCAGTGCCAGAGAAATGGCAATGATCAGCAGGGCGCGACGGTCCAGATGAATACCCGATAAAATGTTAATTCCCGATGCGGCTACCGCACCAAACATGACCATCACTGCACCACCCAGAACGGCTTGAGGCACAGCCTGAATCACGCCAGCAACGGCTGGTAATAAACCTAAAATCACCAGCATCGCGGCAATCCAGATTCCGACATAACGGCTAGCCACACCAGTTAACTGAATCACACCGTTGTTTTGTGCAAATACCGAACTTGGGAAGGTGTTGAAAATACCGGCCAGGAATGAGTTGGCACCATTGACCAGCACACCACCTTTAATACGCTGCATCCATTTTGGACCATCCACGGGCTGGTTCGACAGTTTAGAGGTTGCGGTGATGTCACCAATTGCTTCCAGTGAAGTCACCAAATAAATAAAGGCCAAAGGAATGAACAGACTCCAAGAGAAATCTAGTCCAAAATGCATAGGTGTAGGAACTTGTACCAGTGGCGCTTCCTGTAGACCAGAGAAGTCCAGATGACCCATAAAGCCAGCCACAATATAACCCACGATCAGGGCAATCAGGATGGCGGAGCTTTTAATCCAGGTCACATTAATCCGGTTCAGGATAATGATTAACGCTAAAACGGTACAAGACATGATCAGGTTGTCGGCATTGGCGAAAGTCTTGTCCGACATGGCCTGATAGCCACCGCCCATACTGATTAAACCTTCTTTAATTAAGGTTAAACCAATCAGCAGGACCACAATCCCGGTCACCAGCGGGGTAATCAGTTTTTTAACCCATGGCAGAATTTGTGAAACACCCATCTCGATAAATGAACCGGCAATCACCACACCAAAAATAGCAGCCATAACCGACTCAACTGGTGTACCTGCTGCGACCATTGCAGAACCAATCCCGATGATTGGGCCAATAAAGTTAAAGCTGGTGCCCTGAACAATTAACAGTCCGGCACCAAAAGGACCTACTTTTTTAGCTTGCAGGAAGGTTGCAATCCCCGAAATCACCAAAGACATCGATAAAATCATGTTGGTGTCTTCTTTGGAAACACCCAAGGCCAGACAGATCAACAGACCTGGTGTCACAATCGGGACAATAATAGCCAATAAGTGTTGGAAGGCAGCAAGAAAAGCAATAAATGGTTTAGGACGGTCATTCAGACCATAGACCAAATCCAGTTGCGGTTTTTGATCAGGAGATGAATTAAATTCAGACATAAGTCAAAAGCAAATTAGGCTAGGTGGCGGTATTCTAATCGAGTTACACGTCTTTACAAACTTTAAATCGTCGCTTCTGTCGAAAAAAGTTCGATTGTCAATAAAGTGTCACTACTAAATGAGAGTATTTTTCTGTATAATTTGCCCTCAAATTTAAAGCGTATCGAATTTACATGTCAGATATTAAAACTCTCCGCAACATCGCGATTATCGCGCACGTTGACCACGGTAAAACCACTCTTGTAGATAAACTTTTACAACAATCAGGTGCTCTCGGTGAACGAGCGGGCGAGATTGAGCGTGTCATGGATTCAGGCGCTATTGAAAGTGAACGTGGTATTACCATTCTTGCAAAAAACACTGCAATCAAATGGTTAGATAAACGTACCGATACAGAATACCGTATCAACATCGTGGATACCCCGGGACACGCCGACTTCGGTGGTGAAGTTGAACGTGTCATGTCGATGGTGGATTGCGTACTTCTTCTGGTTGACTCACAAGAAGGTCCAATGCCACAAACCCGTTTCGTAACGCAAAAAGCGTTCGCACGTGGTTTGAAGCCAATCGTGATCATCAACAAGGTCGACAAGCCAAACGCGCGTCCTGACTGGGTGATTGACCAGGTATTCGATTTGTTCGACAACCTGGGTGGTACTGACGAGCAGCTAGACTTCCCGGTGGTATATGCGTCTGGTTTACGTGGTGTTGCTGGTCCATCTCCAGAAGAACTGGCTGAAGATATGACACCGTTGTTTGAAACCATCGTAGACATCGTTGAACCACCAGCAGTTGACGTTGATGGTCCATTCCAGATGCAAGTGTCTTCACTGGACTATAACAGCTTCGTGGGTGTAATCGGTGTTGGTCGTATCCAGCGTGGTTCTGTAAAACTGAACACACCTGTCACTGTCATCGACAAAGACGGTAAAACACGTAACGGCCGTATCTTAAAAATCATGGGTTACCACGGTTTAGAGCGTATTGATGTAGATTCTGCATCTGCGGGTGACATCGTATGTGTAACCGGTATGGACGAGCTGCATATTTCTGACACCATCTGTGATCCGAAAAATGTTGAAGCATTACCACCGCTTTCTGTAGACGAACCAACCGTATCGATGACATTCCAGGTCAACAACTCGCCGTTCGCGGGTAAAGAAGGTAAGTTCGTGACCTCACGTAACATCCGTGAACGTCTAGACCGCGAATTGATTCACAACGTTGCACTGCGCGTTGAAGATACTGACAGTCCTGACCGTTTCAAAGTGTCTGGCCGTGGTGAACTTCATCTTTCAGTTCTGATTGAAAACATGCGTCGTGAAGGTTTCGAGATGGGTGTATCTCGTCCGCAAGTGATCTTGAAAGAGATTGACGGCGAAATGCAAGAACCGTACGAAAACGTAACGTTTGACGTTGAAGAACAGCACCAAGGCGCTGTGATGGAACAAATGGGTAACCGTAAAGGTGAGATGACCAATATGGAAGTGGACGGTAAAGGCCGTATCCGTATTGAAGCAACTGTTCCTTCACGTGGCCTGATTGGTTTCCGTTCTGAATTCATGACCATGACGTCTGGTACCGGTATCATGACCTCTAGCTTCTCGCACTACGGTCCAATGAAACAGGGTTCTGTAGCAAAACGTCAAAACGGTGTACTGATTTCTATGGTTCAAGGGACTTGCTTGGGCTATGCACTGTTCAGCTTGCAAGACCGTGGCCGTCTATTCGCTAAACCTCAGTTAGAAGTTTACGAAGGTATGATCGTGGGTATTAACTCTCGTTCAGACGATATGGTGGTGAACCCAACCAAAGCGAAACAGTTAACCAACGTACGTGCATCTGGTACGGATGATGCGTTAACTCTGGTTCCTGCAATTGAATTCACACTTGAACAAGCACTTGAATTCATTGAAGATGATGAGCTGGTTGAAGTAACGCCGAAGTCAATCCGTATCCGTAAGCGTTACCTGACTGAAAACGAACGTAAGCGTAACAAATCTTAATTTTTAAAATTAAGAAGAAAAAAGAAACCGCCAGGTCCACTTGGCGGTTTTTTTTGTATTAAATGTTCTAAAACTACTTGGAAATAATTGAAAAAAGCGTACATTAAGCAGAAATCAAATCCTAGTAATTATGTATACTTCATCACATAAATAAAGATATATTCTGGAGCGCATATGAGCATTTTAAAAGAATTTAGAGAGTTTGCCATTAAAGGCAACATGATGGACCTGGCAGTCGGTGTCATCATTGGTGGTGCATTCGGTAAGATTATTGATTCACTGGTAAAAGATGTGATCATGCCGCTGATTTCATGGATTTTAGGTGGTGATGTCGATTTCACCAATAAATTCCTGATTCTGGGTGATAACCCGAACAATGTCCAAACCTTGGCTGCTGCCCAGGAAGCCGGTCTGAACATTTTCCATTATGGTAATTTCCTGACCATCTTCATTAACTTCCTGTTATTGGCCTGGGTGGTGTTCTGGTTGGTGAAACTGATGAACAAAATGCGCCGTAAGCAGGAAGCAGAGCCAGAACCGGCAGCAACTCCAGAAGATATTGAATTACTGCGTGAAATTCGTGACGAATTGAAAAAACGTCCGCAGGCGTAATTGAAAGCAAAAGAAAACGGCGCAAAGGCGCCGTTTTTTTATAGAATCCCTCCCAACCTCCCTTTAATAAAGAGAGGAGAAGTCCCTCTTTGCTAAAGGGGGATTTAGAGGGATTAAAAATCCATCCGGAATTTAATTTCCACCAAATGAAAACCAAACTGGCTTTTGACCGGGCCATGCAACACCCGTTCAGCAGCCGTAAAGACCAGTTTATCAATCACTGGGACCAGTTGGCCTTTTTTCACTTCACCGAGTTCACCGCCACGTTTGGCTGAGTTGCAAGTGGAATACTGTTTGGCAATTTTGGCAAAGTCTGCTCCCGCTTGCAGCTTCTTTTTTAGCTGCTCGGCAGTATCTTTATCTTTCACCAGAATATGACGGACGATGGCCGTTTTCATGGGTATTACCTCGCTGTATGTTTTGGCTTGCTGGTTTTAGGACGAGCCAGTTTGACTTTCTTCAGCGGTTGGCACTCCGGGCAAAACACTGAGGCGCGCTGACCAAGCTTGAGGTTTTCCAGTGTGGTTTCACAGTTGACACACATTTCACCGGCACGACCATAGGCCAGCAGGGTTTGCTGAAAATAGCCATTTTCACCCATGGCATTGCTATAGTCGCGTAAGGTCGATCCACCCAAATCAATGGCCTGTTTTAAAATCCGTTTGATCTCCAGGGTCAGCTGCTCAATCTGTTCCAGACTTAAGCTCGACGCCGGTTGTGCCGGGTGAATGCCCAGATTAAACAGACTTTCTGTGGCGTAAATATTGCCCACGCCCACCACCACATGGTTATCCATGATTGCAATTTTAATGCCGACATTTTTGTTTTTCAGTTTATCGGCCAGATAGTGAGCATTGAAAGCATCACTTAAAGGTTCAGGCCCGAGCGTATCAATCAGTTTGCTTTGCGAGTTTTCATCTAGCCAGAGAATGCAGCCAAAACGGCGCGGGTCGTGGTAGCGCAACTGAATATCATCAAACTGGATAATCAGATGGTCATGTTTGCGCAGTTCGGCCTCGGGTTCACATAGGCGGAAGCTGCCGGACATGCCCAGATGCCACAGCATGCTGTCCTGTTCAAACTGGGCCAGAATATATTTGGAGCGACGGGTCAGGTTCAGCAGTTTTTGCCCGACCAGTTTTTGTAGATCGTCTGGAATTGGCCAGCGTAAGCTGGACTGGCGTACCTGCACGGAATGCACGCGCTGTTCTAGCAGCGGCAATAAACTGGTTTTGGTGGTTTCAACTTCAGGTAATTCAGGCATGGACAGGCTTCGGCATGAGGATGCAGCTAATATCGGGTTGAATCTTGAAAAATACAAGACAGAGCAAGGCTGCATTATAAAGTGAATTGCCGTACCGTGCAGCCGGATCAGTCTTGCGGCTCAAACTGAACATTCACAGAAAAATAAAAGCGATTCAGCGTCCAGGTAAAAAAATGTAAGCCTGCACATCATTAATGTTGAAAATCACATGCCGCCCACAAAAAAACGCCAAGATAGGGCAAAACAAAAATGAGTTATCCAGATGAGGAGCAACATGCATACGCCGCAACACATCATCGAGATCTGTCAGCAGCAGCAACGTCAATTGAATCTGTTTCTCGATTTAGACGGCACTCTGGCCGATTTTCAGCTTGACCCGCAGCACAGTTTTATTCCCACCTCGACTTTAAACACCCTGGCCGAATTATTGCAGTTGGGGATTCCGGTGAGTGTGGTTACTGGCCGTTCCATTGAGATGGCCAGACAGCTGTTACAGCAGTTACCGCTGCCGATTGCTGAGTTACATGGATTACAAATTTGGTGGAATAGTACAAAGAAATTACAACTTGATTTAAGTCATATTAATTATAAGCAGCTCCGGGCAGACCTGAGTCAGGCCTGTCGCGCCTACCCGAATTTACGTATTGAGGATAAGCAGTTTTCGGTAGCCCTGCACTACCGGGAATATCCAGAGCTTGCGCCGGTTGCACAGCAGATTATGGCGGTGCTGCAAGTGCGTTATCCTCAACTTAAGCTCAAGCAGGGCAAGTGTGTGGTCGAGCTTTTGCCTCAGCAAGCGAGTAAAGGTTTTGCAATTAGTCGCTTACTGGAAGCAATGCCAGAAAACAGCACTTTTCCCATTTTTATTGGTGATGATGTGACGGATGAAGATGGATTTGCCGTGGTCAATCAGCATCAGGGTTTGAGTATTAAAGTTGGTGAAGGCAAGACACTGGCCCGCTATCGGCTGGCCAATACCCAAGCGGTGGCGGAGTTGCTGCATTTAATAAAAATACATTGCGAAACAGGAGCAATGACCATCAAAAGAGGATGTGAGGGTAAAAATGTCAAAGCTAATCGTGTTATCCAATCGGGTCAGTTTACCGAATCCTGAAAAAAAAGCCGCAGGTGGTCTGGCGGTGGCCATGCAAGATGCACTGCATGATATTGGCGGGGTCTGGGTGGGCTGGAATGGTGAAAGAGTCGAGCAATTTTCCCAGCTGAAATTCGACTCGGTGCAGCATCAGGGTGTGGAATATCTGACCAGCCCCTTAACTGAACAGCAGTACCAGCAATATTACTGTGGCTTTGCCAACAATGCCTTGTGGCCGGCCATGCATGATCGCAGCGATTTAATTGAATACTCCACAGACGAATATCTGACTTATCAGGAAGTCAATCGCATGTTTGCCGAACAGCTACAGGCGATTGCTGAGCCGGATGATGTGATCTGGGTGCATGACTATCATTTTTTCAGTATCGCCCGGCATTGCCGCCAGTTAGGCATGCATAACAAGATTGGTTTTTTCCTGCATATTCCTTTTGCCCATGAAGCGGTGTGGCGGGAAATTCCGGTGGCATCACGTTTACTGCAAGACCTGTGTGAATATGATGTAGTTGGACTGCAAACCCAGCGCGATCAGCAGCAATGTATGCGCATTTGCCAGACCATGCTCAGTGGTGAGGAAATTCATCCTTATATCCTGCGTTATCAGAATAAGCTGACCATGATGAAGAGTTACCCCATTGGGGTGAATCCAGACCTCATCCAGCACGCGGCCGCTCAGCCCTTAACGAGCACCCAAGATATCTTTGATTTTGACTCCCTGGCCCAACAAAAAACTATTATCGGCGTTGACCGGATTGATTATTCCAAAGGGCTGTTAGAACGTTTTGATGCTTTTGCCCATTTCCTGGCTTCTTATCCTGAATATCATCAGCAGGTGGTGGACCTGCAAATTGCCTGTCCATGCCGCATGGATATTCCCGCCTATCAGCGCCTGTACCAGCGTTTAGAAGACCAGATTGCCGCCATTAACAGCCAATATGCTACAGCAGACTGGTTGCCGGTTAATTGCAGTCATCAGACCTTGGCGCATGAGGTGCTGATGAAAATTTACCGCCAGTCGGATATTTGCTGGGTCACTTCGTTAAAAGACGGTATGAATTTGGTGGCCAAAGAATATATTGCCGCTCAGGATGCCGATAATCCGGGCGTGCTGATTCTGTCCGATAAAGCCGGTGCCGCAGACCAGATGCCGGATGCACTAATTGTGAATCCACATGACCGCGAGGCCATGACGCGAGCCCTGAAACAGGCACTGGAGATGCCGCGAGCAGAGCGGATACAGCGTTACAGTCGCTTAATGGATGGTCTGAAAAAATTTGATATTGCCGACTGGCGTACTACTTTCTTAAATGATCTGCGCCATAACAGCTTCCTGTATCACTACAAGATGCCGCTTCGCGCCCAGGTCTCGCCGGTGATTCACTAATACGTTAACAATTTTCAATATTTATCTGCCCAGCCACGTGCTAAATCTAAACAGGGTCATCAGTTAAAAAGATCAATATCGTCATACGGTGACTGCAAGTTTGGCTACTCATGCCCGCTTGGGGTCACTGTGCTGGCAATGATGACAACCGGATAGATTGAGAACAATTATATATTTGGAATATAGAACCACTATGGACCAGATTCTGGCTGAATTTGAACAGCAGACAGCGCCTACCGCCGAAGATTACGTCACCACACTACGCCGTTTGCTGGCAGTATCACTTGAATTTCCTCATCCGGGCAGGGGGCAAACCCTGCTGCGCTGGCAACTGCTGGCCAAAGTTGCGGCCACCGATTTAACTTTGGTGAAATGGCTGGAATCACATTTCGATGCGCTGAGTATTTTAAACGAACTACAGATTCAGTCCGTTCCGGCGGGCTGGTGGGCAGTCTGGGCCGCGGAAGGCCATCCACAACCTGTACAGTATGAGCAGGGCTATTGTTCCGGTTATAAGACTTGGTGCTCGGCGGCATATGCGGTGGATTTTGGTTTAATGACTTATCGCGGTGCAGATGGCCAGTCACAATTATTGATGGTCGAGATGCAGCAGCCTTCAATCCAAGTAGATGATAGCAGTTGGCAAGCCATCGGTATGCAGCAGACGGCCACAGCAACTGTTCATTTTCAGCACACTCCAGCCACACGCATTGCACAACCCGGAGATTATCTGAATCGGCCGGGCTTCTGGCATGGTGCAGCCGGTGTTGCGGCCTGCTGGTATGGTGCTACAGTACGTCTGGCTGAATATTTACAGCAGCATGTGCAGCAGAAAACCCATGCCTATCATGAATTGTATTTGGGCGAAGTCAGTACCCGACTGGTCGTGACACGACAGTTTTTTACCCATGTGGCTGCCCAGATAGATGCAGCGCCGGCACACAGCCATGAACTGATCATCCGGATGTTACGCGCCCAAGTTGAGGATACTGCGCTATTGGTACTGGAAAAGGTCGGAAAAGCGCTAGGCGCACGACCTTTTTGCGAGCAGGCACATTTTGCCCGGTTGGCTGCCGACTTGCCGGTATTTTTGCGCCAGAGTCATGCTGCTTTTGATCTGGCTGCAATTGGCCGCTTATCGCTACAGGAGGGGCAAACATGGCAACTCTGATCGATCCGGTAGTCGGTGACCGGAAAATCTATGGTAGCGGTACCGATCAGGCGCAGTGGCTCAATTGGTCCGGACTGACCGGGCTGCCGGATTTGAATCTGACGCAGCACTTTCCTGAGCGTGGCCGGGTACTAATTTTCGCGCCACACCCCGATGATGAAATTCTCGGTTGTGCGGGTCTGATGCAGCAACTGGCCGCGGCAGGGCGTGAACTGCTGCTGGTTGCAGTAACCAATGGTACCGGCAGCCATCCTCGGTCAAAATGTTATAGCGTTGAGCAGCTGAATGTGCTGCGGCCACAAGAAAGTCTGAATGCCTTGGCGGTGCTGGGACTGGAACATAAGGTCCAGCGCATTGCCCTGAACATTGCAGATGGCCAGGTGATGCAGGCTGAATCCGAACTGTTGCAGCAGCTACAAAACTGGGTGCAGCCTGAGGATATTCTGGTGACCACCTTCGCTCAAGATGGCCATCCCGATCATGAAGCCACCGGACGGGTGGTGCAGCACTGGGCCAGACAGCACCGGCAGCGCTGTTATCAGGTGCTGATTTGGGCCTGGCATTGGGCCATGCCAGCAGATGCACGGATTCCCTGGGCACAGGCACGAAAACTCCGTTTAACTGCGCAGCAGCTGGCCTTAAAACAGCAGGCGATTCAATGTTTTAAAACCCAGATCAAGGCTGATGATACTATTCACCAGCCGCCAATTTTATCGGCAAAAACCATTTCACGACTCTTAATCCCGTACGAGGTCTATATTGATGCGACTGAACACGGATGACTATTTTGACCAGCTGTATCAGGACAATGATGATCCCTGGCACTATCAGCAGCGCTGGTATGAGCAGCGTAAACGGCAGCTGTGTCTGGCGGCCTTGCCGCAGGCGCGGTTTCAGCGGGTACTGGAAATTGGCTGTAGCAATGGCATCTTCAGTGAATTGCTGGCTCCGCGTTGTCAGCAGCTCATCTGTGTAGATGCCAACCGTCGTGCGGTTGAACTGGCACAGGCCCGTCTGGCGAGGTTTGCGCATGTGCAGGTGAGGCAACAACGTGTCCCTGAAACCCATCTGGCGCTGGAAAATGATAGTCTATTTGATCTGATTATTCTCAGTGAAGTGGCCTATTACCTGCGTCCGGCCGAATTAGTGCAGCTAATGCAGCAGCTGCAGCAGTGTTTAAGTGCAGACGGTACGCTGCTGGCCTGTCACTGGCGTTACCCGATTGCAGGCTTTAAGCTGAATGGCGATCAGGTACATGCCTGTTTAAGGCAACACTTGGTGCTGCATCATTATTTGCAGATGAATGATCCGGATTTTCTGCTCGATCTCTGGACTCAAGATGTACAATCTGTGGCTGCGCGGGAGGGACTGATATGAGGATGGCGGTGGTGGTGCCTGCCTATAACGAAGCCGAAACGCTGGGCGCCTGTCTGGCGGCTATTCAGCAGGCCATTGCACAATTACCACCCGCTGTGTCTGAAGTCAAGGTGCTGGTGGTGCTGGACAGTTGTGATGATCAGTCTGTCGAAATTGTACAACAGGCCGGAATCGACTACTTGTGCTGTGAAGTACGCTGTGTGGGTAAGGCACGGGATTTGGGGGGTGCGCGCCATGATTGCCAAAGGTGCCGACTGGATTGCCTGTACCGATGCCGATACCCAGGTTGATGCGCAGTGGTTATCTGCACAATATGCCCATCAACCGGCAGCGCTGATTTGCGGCGTGGTTGAAATTAAAGACTGGTCGCCTTTATCTGTGGCCGCCCGGCAGAAATATCTGCGCCATTATCAGGACAAAATGGACCATCGGCATGTGCATGGGGCCAATCTCAGTTTTTCTGCTGCGGCCTATTTAAAAGCCGGTGGTTTTCAGGCCAGCAGCTGTCATGAAGATGTGCAGCTGGTCGAGCAGATGCAGTGCTTAAACCTGCCGATTGTCTGGAGCAACCAGGTACGGGTCACCACCAGCAGTCGTCTGGACAGCCGGGTCAGTGATGGCTTTGCTGCCTATTTAAACCGGCTGGAACAGGCTTGTCGTGCTGCGTCTGAAGTGTGATCGCTCGTGCAAAAAAATGGCTGTCATCGGGCTGACAAAAACGCAGCGTATTTTGATCAACGCCACAGTTTAATTCGGTTACATAAAGCGGTAAAAATAAACAGCTTTTAGCCAATTCGGCCGTCTATCTCGGTTAGAATAATTTTCATGAAAATCATAAGGCAGGATCGCCCCATGGCATTATTATTTGAACCTATCCATTTTGGCACGCTCGAATTAGACAACAGAATTATTATTGCCCCCATGTGTCAATATTCGGCCAATGATAAAGGCGAGCTCAGCTATTGGCATGAGCAGCAATGGGCTAACTATGCCTTGTCGGGTGCCGGTTTATGTATTATTGAAGCCACGGCGGTACAGCCAGAAGGGCGGATCAGCTATGCCGATTTAGGCCTATGGAATGATTTGCAGCGTGCGCAGATGAAAGCCTTGCTGGCCAAAGTCAAAACTTTGTCACCAATGCCATTTGCGGTGCAGCTGGCACATGCCGGACGTAAGGCATCTACCGATAAACCGTGGCTGGGCAAAGACCAGTTTGCGCCGGATCATGCCCAGGGCTGGCAAACCGTATCGGCCAGTAATTTGCCGTTTAACCCGACCGATCATGCCCCCCATGCACTAAGTCTGAATGAAATTGAACAGGTAATTGCCGACTTTGCCAGTGCTGCGGTGCGTGCAGTGGATGCCGGCTTTGATTTAATTGAAATCCATGCTGCCCATGGCTATTTGCTGCATCAATTTATGTCGCCGTTATCCAATGTCCGCGATGATGAATATGGTGGCAGCTTTGAAAACCGGATCCGTTTAACCCTGGAAGTATTCCAGGCCATGAAACAGGTGGTGCCAGAAGGTTATCCGATTGGGGTACGCCTGTCTGCTACCGACTGGATGGATGCGCAGGGCGGCTGGAATATCCAGTCTACGGTTGGGGTGGCCAAAGCACTGGAACAATTGGGTGCGGCCTATATTCATGTGTCTAGTGCCGGTCTGCATGCCCAGCAGAGTATCGAGATCGGGCCAAGCTATCAGGTGCCTTTTGCCCATGCCATTAAACAGGCGGTGCATCATATTCCGGTGATTTCTGTGGGCCTGATTACCGAAGCGGTACAGGCTGAAGAAATTCTGCAAAATCAGTATGCAGATGCCATTGGTCTGGCACGAGCGATGCTTTATGATCCACGTTGGCCGTGGCATGCCGCCGCTGAACTGGGCGGGCAGATTGCCATCGCGCCGCAATACTTGCGCTGTCAGCCGCATGGCTTGAAAGATTTGTTCCATCCATTTCCTGTTCAGGAATAAGCAACAGCAGCATCAGGGATGATGCATTTTAGATCTCGTTCTAGAGAAGGAAGGCACTTTTGTTGCTGAATATTTTACTGCCCTTGGTGGCAGTACTGGCGCTGGGCTATAGCAGCGTACGTACCAATTTTCTGGCGGCCACGCATATTCAGGCCCTGAGCCAGTTTGTGATGAAGGTTTCACTGCCAGCCTTTTTACTGTATGCCCTGGCCAGTAAAGACCTGGCTGAAATCTGGCATCCCGGTTATTTTATTGGTTATGGACTGGGCTCACTGATCCTGTTTTTTCTGGCGCTGGCCATTTATAAAACCTATTTCCGGCATAGCCTGACCCAAGCCAGTGTACTGTCGATGGGTGCGTCGATGTCCAATACCGGCTTTATTGGCACGGCTATTTTAACCCTGCTGATTGGCAGTCATTCCGCGATTTATCTGTCGTTAACTCTAATTATTGAAAACCTGATTATTGTGGCGATGGTGCTGTTTCTGGCCGAAGCCGGTTTGCAAAAGCAAAACCATCATCTTTCGGCGTTATATCTGAACACCTTAAAAAGTTTGCTAAAAAATCCGGTGATTCTGTCGATTATTGCCGGGATGGCCTGTGTCTTGCTTAATTTAAAACTGCCGGACAGCATCAATCAGATTCTGGAGATGCTTGGCAAAACTGCCTCGCCGTTGGCCTTATTTGTGATTGGTGGCAGTCTGGTCGGAATGCGGCTACACTCGGTTAATCTGCAAAGTGTGCTGCTGGTCGGGATGAAAGTCCTGCTGATGCCGCTGGTCATTTTCACCTTGTTGTGGAGTCTGCCCAATGTCAGCTCGGAAATGCTATTTGTCGGCACCTTGCTGGCGGCATTGCCGATGCCTGTGGCCTTTGGGATTTTTGGCCAGAATTATGGCCTGAATGAACAGGCACTCCAGCCTTTAATTATGAGTACGGTCCTGGGTTTAATCGGGGTGGCTTTCTGGTTAAGTCAGTCATCGCATTTTCTTTAAATCTTTATGTATCCCAAATAAAAAAAGCCCGGTCATCGGGCTTTTTTCGGTCAGCCGCATTAGCTTTTCTTGGCTGCTGCTTTTGGTGGATTCTTGGCTTGATCGGCAATCATCTTGTCCACCACAGCCAGCGATTCTTTGGCTTGTGGGACATTTTCCTTGGCTAGGGCAGAGAAAATCTTTTTCGCTTCCGGCAGGTTTTGCGGCACGATGTTGCCATTGGTAAACATATTGCCAACCGCCATCAGCGCTGGAATATAGCCTTTTTGTGCTAAATCCTGAATGCTCTTTAAGCCTTGCTGAATGGGTGCTTCATTTTTGTTTTTAAAGCCCAGGCTAATGTCATATAAGGCTTTGGCATGAATGGCCTGATTGTTGCCTTTTTTAATGAGGGGTTCCAGTAATTGCAAGCCTTTTTTATCTGAATCGGCTTTGTTTTCAGAGAAATACACCACCGCTAAATCAATGGTGGCATCATGAAAGCCTTGTGATGAAGCTTTTTGCAGATACTGTTTGGCTTTATTGGTATCCTGTTTTAGACCCAAAGTGCCGGTCAGATGGTTTTTACCGAGTACATAATTCGCCACCGGATAGCCTTTTTTCGCGGCCTGCTCATATAGCTCGATGGCTTTCTTTTCATTTTTGGCCGTACCTTGGCCGGTTTGGGTCAAATAACCCAGATTATAAATCGCTTGCGGATTACCGGTTTTGGCCAGTTTGTCTAATTCCTGATAGGCACCGCTCAGGTTGTTGGCTTTGACCATGGCTTCAATTTTGGCGAAAGCCGGATCGGTCGGAATACTGTTATTGCTGTTGGCGAGGGTAAATTGTGTCGAAAGGGCAACCAGACTTGCCAAAATCAGTTTTTTCATCGTTGTATAAAACCTTGTATCAATGACCACATAATTCCATTTATGTGTGGGGAATAAATTGTCACTCATCATCATAAGATGAAATCAAAGAATGTAAATATAGATGTATCGGAATCCGGTAATTTTTTCAAACCACGTAGGAACAATAATAAAAAAATCCTGAATTTAAGGATTGCTTCAATTTGTAAATCAGTCTCGTTTTTTTGACGGATAAAAAAACAACCCAAGTTACACGTGTCACTTGGGCTGTTTTTCATAGATCTGCTAGTGACACGCTTAATTTTGCGGCCGCGCCACATCACCGCTTAAAGCTTCAGGTAAATCCAGAACCGTTACATCCATCTCGGCTAAGGCATCTGGTTTTGCTACCACCAAAGCTTGATAACCGCTATCAATAGCCAGGCTATTCACTACTTCTACATCATTGTTCAGTTTGCTGGCGATAGCCGGAGCATCGCCTGTACCCTGAATCAGATGCAGCCAGTGTTTTGGCTTGGCTTTAAACCATAAACGGGCAATCACTTCCTGACCCAAATAACAGCCTTTGTCATAATGAATGCCTTCACGCTGATGCAGGCGCAGTTCCTGTGGCTGGAACAGTTCCGCGGTGCTGGCCTGAATCCAGGCCTGACCACTTTCAAGCGCCTTTAATTGCCATGCTTGAATATCCTGTTCAGTACTTGTGAACTGGGTGTTTAGACCGTTTACGACCGGATAAACCTGACCGGCTTCTTCCAGTTTCATTTTCGAGAAAGCACCAAACTTTTTAATGTGTTTGGCAAAGTCTTCAGCTTGATCGGCTGTTACTACAATTTCAAACTGTTCAGCATTCTGTTTGGTCAGCCATAAACCAAACAGAATACGGCCTTTCAGGCTACAAATTGCAGTATAACGGGTTTCGGTTTGCGGCAGTTTTTCGACATCTACCGTGACTTGACCTTGTAAGAATTTTTGCGCATCTACACCGTTTAAAGTGAATGCAGAGAAAGTCAGATTACTCATGTTCTAATCTCGAAACCGTATCTAATACTAAAGAATGAGGTTAATTTTGCGCTATTTTTCAAAAAAAATCATATTTCTGGCCAGAATTTTCTACTAGATGTAACCAAATTTTTCAAAAATGTATCTTTTTTAACTTAAGTTTATGAAATATATGAAATTTGGGAAATAGGCTTCGGGCAGCGTACAATGCCAAGCAGCATGAATGTTAAACAACAAAACTTTGAAAGAAGAAGTCAGAACAAGGCAGGTACGCTATGAATAACAACTACCGTAAACCGCTGCAAGGCACCCCGCTAGAATATTATGATGTGCGACAAGCCGTTGAAGATATTCAGCCAGGCGCATATGCCAAACTTCCTTATACCTCCAAAGTGCTGGCCGAGCAGTTGGTGCGTCGTTGTGATCCAGCCATTTTAGAGCAGTCCTTACGCCAGCTGATTGAACGCAAGCAGGAGCATGATTTTCCATGGTATCCAGCACGTGTAGTCTGTCATGATATTTTGGGGCAAACGGCACTGGTCGATCTTGCCGGTCTGCGTGATGCCATTGCCGATCAGGGCGGTGATCCATCCAAAGTCAATCCGGTGGTGCCAACCCAGCTGATTGTCGATCACTCACTGGCGGTGGAATACGGTGGATTTGATCCGGATGCATTTGAGAAAAACCGTGCAGTCGAAGACCGTCGTAATGAAGACCGTTTCCATTTTATTGAATGGACCAAAACAGCCTTTAAAAATGTCGATGTAATTCCGGCAGGCAACGGCATCATGCATCAAATTAACCTGGAAAAAATGTCACCGGTAATTCAAAACCGTGATGGCGTAGCATTCCCGGATACCTGCGTGGGTACAGACTCGCATACCCCGCATACCGATGCGCTAGGCGTGATTTCAGTCGGTGTGGGTGGTCTTGAAGCTGAAAACGTGATGCTGGGTCGTGCATCTTGGATGCGTCTGCCGGACATTATTGGGGTAGAATTGGTTGGTCAGCGTCAGCCGGGCATTACTGCAACAGATATCGTCTTGGCGTTAACTGAATTCCTGCGTAAAGAGCGTGTGGTCGGTGCCTATTTAGAGTTCTTTGGTGAAGGTGCGGACAGCATGTCAGTGGGTGATCGTGCCACCATCTCCAATATGACCCCTGAATATGGTGCAACCGCTGCGATGTTCTATATTGATCAGAACACCATCGACTATTTAACCCTGACCGGTCGTGAGCCTGAACAAGTCAAACTGGTTGAAACCTATGCCAAAGAAATTGGGCTTTGGGCATCTGACATGACACAGGCGGAATATCCACGTGTGCTGCGTTTCGACTTATCAACGGTAACCCGTAATATTGCAGGGCCATCCAATCCACATGCACGTGTATCCACAAGTGACTTAAAAGAAAAAGGCATTGCCGGTATTGTTGAACAGCGTACCGATGGTTTGATGCCAGATGGTGCCATCATCATTGCCGCGATTACCTCATGTACCAATACCTCAAACCCACGTAATACCGTTGCAGCAGGTTTGCTTGCACGTAAAGCCAATGAACTTGGTTTAGTACGAAAACCATGGGTGAAGTCGTCATTTGCACCGGGGTCTAAAGCGGCTGCGCTGTATTTGGAAGAAGCCGGTGTACTGAAAGACTTAGAAAAACTCGGTTTTGGTATTGTGGCTTATGCATGTACCACCTGTAACGGGATGTCAGGTGCGCTTGATCCAAAGATTCAGCAGGAAATTATTGACCGTGACCTGTATGCGACTGCGGTGCTGTCGGGCAACCGTAACTTCGATGGTCGTATCCATCCGTATGCAAAACAGGCTTTCCTGGCATCTCCACCACTCGTGGTTGCCTATGCAATTGCCGGTACCATTCGTTTTGACATCGAAAAAGATGCGTTGGGCACCGACCAGAACGGTAATCCAATTTATCTGAAAGATATCTGGCCATCGGATGAAGAAATTGATGCATTAGTGAAAACCTCGGTGAAGCCTGAGCAGTTCCAGAAAGTCTATATTCCAATGTTTGATTTGGGCGAAGTCGAGCAGGCGGCAAGTCCGCTGTATGACTGGCGTCCGCAAAGTACTTATATTCGCCGTCCACCATATTGGGAAGGCGCGCTGGCTGCACCGCGTACTTTGGCCAATATGCGTCCGCTGGCAATTTTGGGCGATAACATCACCACCGATCATTTATCTCCATCGAATGCAATTATTCTGGATTCGGCGGCAGGTGAATATCTGGCGAAAATGGGCTTGCCTGAGGAAGATTTTAACTCCTATGCCACCCACCGCGGTGATCACTTGACGGCACAACGTGCAACGCTGGCCAACCCGAAATTGTTTAATGAAATGGTGGTACGTTCTGACGGTACCATTAAGCAAGGTTCCAAAGCGCGTGTCGAGCCTGAAGGCGAAGTAATGCGGATGTGGGAAGCGATTGAAACCTACATGAATCGTAAACAGCCGCTGATTATTGTTGCCGGTAAAGACTACGGCCAAGGCTCAAGCCGTGACTGGGCGGCTAAAGGTGTACGCCTTGCTGGTGTTGAAGCGATTGTGGCAGAAGGTTTTGAGCGTATTCACCGGACTAACCTGGTTGGGATGGGTGTATTGCCGCTTGAGTTTAAGCCAGGCACAGACCGTAAGACTTTAGGTTTGGATGGTACAGAATTGTATAGTGTGATTGGTAATATCGCGCCACGTTCGACTTTAACACTTGTGATTGAGCGTTCCACTGCTGATGGTAAAAACCAGATTCTGGAAGTGCCAGTAACCTGCCGTTTAGATACCGAAGAAGAAGTGTCTGTATATGAGGCGGGTGGGGTGTTACAGCGATTTGCGCAGGACTTCTTGGAAGAGAATGTGGCTTAATTATTAAATGAATCCTCCCCAACCCTCCTTTAAGAAAGGAGGGAGTTTCTCTTTTTTTCTTATGCCATGTATGGCTCAGGGTTAGGGGGGAGATTAAAGTTATTGAAATTGTTTAAAAACGCTCTAATGTACATTGGGGCGTTTTTTATCCTTCGCCCAAACGCCATCATCACTCGTCGAAATGGACAATAGACAATCATCACAGATTGGTTATACTGAATAGACCATTTCTAAATCATACGGAGAACAAAGATGGTAACTGCAGGCGACAAGCCAGGAACAGGCTTCTATTTTTGTGTCCAATGCGGACATCGCGTTTACTTAGAAATTGGTACAGACCGTTTACCCCCGTGTACCAAATGCCAAGGCAATCAATTTAACAATAAGAATGCCTAAGCAACAGCACTCAAACAGTTACCCTCTGTTTTGAATGAAAGCCCTATCACACGATAGGGCTTTTTAATGGGATCAATCAAAAATGCTGAATTTTCGCGGTGTTAGAACAGTTGAAGCCCTACAAAAAGAAAACGCAAAATCGAGATACAAATTGGTTGGATTTAAGGTTGTATCTTATTGAAAATGAATAATAAAAACTAGAGTGTTTATTGCTTGAATCTGTTTAAAAATCAGCCATTAATCCCCATATTGAACAAGATATATAGCATATTCCAGGTGCAGTCTTTGCAACATTATCTTGATCTTAACCATGACTCTGGCGTGGCCAATTATGAAATTGGTCATGAGTTTATTCGGGTTCAGTTCCGTAAAAATAGCAGGGTCTATACTTATAGCTATACCAGCGCCGGCGTGCAGCATGTCGAGAATATGAAACAGCTGGCCCAATATGGTGATGGGCTGAATGCCTATATCAACCGTTATACCCGCTGGCTGTATTTAAAATAAATAACTGGTCTGATTTTTGCTTCATGATGCTTCCTAGGAGCGCCACATCCACTTTCGGGTGGATGCTGGTTTTAAAGAAAAATCATCAGGAGCAAAGTCATGTCAAACTCTCAAGCTGCCGACTCTTATACTCAATTGCCGATTAAGGCGCATCTGCTGGCGGGCTGGCCGTTACTGCTGGTGCTGTTTGGTGGTGCCATTGGGGTGGTTTATGCCGTGCTGGCTTACATCCTGAATATTAAAATTTATCAATCGACCTTATCTAAACTGAATAAAGTCTTGGCCAATTTGCTCTGTGGTATGTCGGCCTTAAGTGGCTGGTGGTTTAGCGCCCAGCTCATTCAAGGGCAGTTATTTTAAATAGCTCGATACCTCTCACGATTAAAGATCTGTGATGTCCTGAACCGGGCAGAATAATCTGTGCCTGAATATTCCAGAAAAACACGGAATCATGAAAAAGAATCATGATTATGGCAGCCTGAAAATAAAAAATTCTATCTAAGTCGTTTGATGTGAGAAAAATTATCAAAAAGATGAAAAAACGCCGAAGCTTAGGAAAACAATCCCGCCGGCTTTTGACTATTCTATTGCTCAAGGGTGAAAGGGGATCGAAAAGAGTAGATTGCTACCAGTAACGTATCACGTGCGTGTAGTACTTACCCACAAGGTCTCGATTCGGCTTAGGACGCTATAGATCAGAAGTTTATAGGCAAAAAGTTAGAACTTACCAAGTTTTAATGGTTGAAGTATTTCCCGCTCCCTTAAAAATAAAAATTTCAACATCTCTATTCTTCTTTATCTTTTTGTTATTCCTATTTCACTATATTCGTTTAAATCACCTTCATTTTCCTTTCAGTTATCGCAACCTTATTTGTCAGAATCCTACAGGGTACTGAAAGCAGCTATGCTATAAAAAATAAAAACTACCGAGCAGAACAATGAAAATTTATGTCACCAGTTTTATAGTCGATGATCAGGAAAAAGCCTTGCAGTTTTATACCCAGATACTCGATTTTTAGCTAAAACAGGATGTCCCGGTGGGTGAATATCGCTGGTTGACGCTGGTTTCTCCCGAGCAGCCAGATGGTGTTGAGCTGCTACTAGAACCGGATGTGCATCCCGCAGCGAAAGCCTTTAAAGCCGCCATCAAGGCAGATGGTATTGCTTATACCTCATTTCAGGTCAACGATCTTGAGGCAGAATATCA
This sequence comes from Acinetobacter sp. YH12155, assembly GCF_013418255.1. Lineage (NCBI taxonomy): Bacteria > Pseudomonadati > Pseudomonadota > Gammaproteobacteria > Moraxellales > Moraxellaceae > Acinetobacter > Acinetobacter sp. YH12155. The sequence continues at coordinate 233,255 of NZ_VPCK01000005.1, read as the reverse complement.
GCGTTTACTCGCGCTAGGCGTGGTTTTTACTCAAGCACCGATGCTGGCTGGTAATGTGAAAATTGCCGTGCTGGAAGATGGCTGTGGCAATTTAATTCAACTGATGCAAGCGCTGCCTGAGTCATCATAATCACTTAGATAAATTCTCTTAAAATCGCCAGTTTCTGCAAAATAAAATGAAGAATTTAACCTGAAATATAAAAATTTCTTGTGATTAGGCTTTATTTGGGAAAATTTCCTGAAAATATTTTAAATTGGCTGATCTTCGGAAAACAATTTCGGCAGGCTTTGACTACTATATCTCTCAAGGGTGTGACGGGATCGAAAAGAGTAGCATGCTGTCAGCGGCGCAAAACGCGAGTGCAGTACTCACCCAAAAGGTCTCGATTCGGCTTAGGACGCTATAGATCAGAAGTTTATAGGCTATAAGATCATGACGTACAACGTGATGATAGTTGAAGTAAACAGCAAGTTTTCCCTGACACCCTAAAAAATTCCTTGCATGACCAGAACAATAAACTATAAAAATCAAACTCGAAAAACCAGAGAATAAAAGCCGTTTCTCTCCAGCATCCTCCAGATTCAATACAGACCTCTCCAATAGATTGACAGCGGATTGGCCGCTTGATATTTTGCCCGCTTTCGACTCCCAAGCCGTACCGCCATGCCTTTAAACGACAACTTTGTATATTGCCCGCCGCAAGAGCCACTGGTCCTGGTCTATGAAGATGATGATCTGGTGGTGATTGAAAAGCCGGCGGGTCTGCTGTCGGTGCCGGGGCGGTTGCCGGAGCATCAGGACAGTGCCTATTTACGCGTGTTGGCGCGCTATCCACAGGCCAAAATTACCCATCGTTTAGATATGGCCACCTCCGGTATTCTGATGTTTGCCAAACATCGCGATGCAGAAGTAGCAGTGAGTAAAATGTTTCAGGCGCGTACCGTGACCAAGCACTATATTGCACTGGTACAGGGCAAACTCGACGGTGAGGGCAAAGTCGAAGTGCCCTTAATTACCGACTGGGAAAACCGGCCACGTCAGATGGTGCATTTTGAACTGGGCAAGCCGGCACAAACTTTATATCAGGGACTGGACTATGATGGCGAGATGGACATCAGCCGGGTATTACTGACCCCAATTACCGGACGTTCACACCAGCTACGCGTGCATATGCAGTATATCGGCCATCCAATTACTGGCGATAAGCTGTATCATCCGGAGCCTGCACGCAGTCCTTTAAAACGCATGGCCTTACATGCCAGTTATCTGGCCTTTACCCAGCCTTTAAGCGGTGCCGCGGTTGAAATTCATGGACAGGTGCCGTTTTAAGCAGTTGAGCTGTTTTTTTAGAATGCTCCCCAAAACAGGGGATTGCCGATTTGGATAGAGATCAGGATGATGGAACAGAAAAAAATTAAGCGCTCTATCTCGGAACTGCAACAAAATTAGGGTAAGCTGACTATTAGAACAACAACACAGAACAAGGACAAAACGATGTCACGCGATTATGAACAATTTCCAGATGACGACAACGGCAACGTACTTTGGCAAATGCATGAAGATGGTGATGATCTGGACGAGGCCCATGAAATTGAATATTCAATTGCCTTTACCGACCAGGAACAGGCCGAACGTTGTGCCTTATTTCTGTTAAATGAAGAACAAAAAATCTCTTTATTTCAGGATGATGATTCTGGTGTGACCGAATGGATTATTACCATTTATGTCTATATGGAACCGGCCTATGCCGATATTGTTGATTTAGAAGAATGGTTCACCAAAATCGCCAACCAGTTCCAGGGTGAATATGATGGCTGGGGCTGCATGGCCTATGTCTATGATGATGAAGACGAAGAAGAAAACTATCCGGTTTAACCCCATTTTCTAGTACAAAAAAGCATGCCGGAGCGCATGCTTTTTTGCTTTACGCTCGCTTCAACCAAAGTCATACACAGGCCCAAGGCAGAAGGCGTAGACTGAAAATTATTCGCTGTAAACAGGTGACGTCATGCAACACAGCGTACAGTTACACCGTATATTTCAGGCGCCGTTATCGCGGGTATATCGGGCCTTTGTCGATCCGCATGCCCTGGTCAAATGGATGGCACCACATGGCTTTACCGTGCAGATTGAACAGTTTGAACCCGTGGTCAACGGTCAATATAAAATTGCCTTTTGTAATTTGAGCACGGGCAAATGCCACGGTTTTCACGGGCAGTATCTGGAAGTGATTCCCGAGCAGCGACTGCGTTATCAGGATGAGTTTGATAGTCCGGATTTACCGGGACTGATTCAGGTCACGATTGAGTTTAAGGCGGTATCGGTCGGAACCGAAGTCTGGATTCAGCAGGACAATCTGCCCGATGCCATTCCGGTCGATGGCTGTTATTTGGGCTGGCAGGAATGTCTGGATTTACTCAGCCTGCTGGTGACCCCTGACATTCCGGATGAGTAAAACCATGCCCATTGCTACCAAACGTATTTATCAGGCTGTAAGCAAGCAGGACGGTACCCGGATTCTGCTGGACCGGATCTGGCCGCGCGGGATCAAAAAAGCCGATGCCCAGATTGACCTGTGGCCGAAGGATTTAACCCCCTCGACGGAACTGCGTAAATGGTTCCATGAAGATATTGAGCAGCACTGGCCGGAGTTTCAGCAACGTTATTGGCAAGAGTTGCAGCAGCATTTGGATGCGGTGGAGGAAATCCGGCAACTGGCGCAGAAGGGCCCAATTACCCTGTTAACCGCAGCCGAAAACGAACAGCATAATCATCTGCAGGTGTTTAAACAGCTGCTGGAACACCAAGGTAAATAACGCAAATACTGTTATTAATCCCTAAACCGGTTAGGGAATTTAACGTGATGAAAAATATAAATGTTATAGTAGACCTTTATATTTTTTATTTTGCTCGTTTCGAGGTTTTTATGTCTTTACCGAATTGCCCAAAATGCCAGTCCGAATATACCTATCAAGATGGTGACTTGCTGATTTGTCCTGAATGCGCACATGAATGGAAAGAAGGGGAGCAGGTAGAAGCTGAGGCCGGTACCATCATTAAAGATGCCAATGGTAATGTACTGGCTGATGGCGATACCGTGACTGTGATTAAAGACCTGAAAATTAAAGGGTCATCTTCTGTGGTGAAAGTGGGGACTAAGGTTAAAAATATCCGCCTATTGCCAGAAGCATCAGATGGTCATGATATTGACTGTAAAGTGGATGGTATTGGCGCAATTAAACTGAAATCGGAATATGTGAAAAAAGCATAATCGCACTGTTTCTCTTGGGTTTTATCTTGCTTTGAAGCAGGGTAAAACCCTGAATTTTTAAGATCACATCTGCACCATATCGGGAGAAGGCTGATGCCACATATCCATCTTGAATATTCAGATCACCTGCACGCGCTTGAAATGAAGCCTTTGCTCAGTCGTATCAACCGGACGCTGGTCGAGAATGGCCTGTTTGGTAATGCCTCTGATATTAAAAGTCGCGCCATCTGCCAGCAGGACTATGTGATTGGACTGGATGAAAGCGCACAGGCCTATGTGCATGCCAAAATCTCGATTTTAAAAGGCCGTAGTACCGCCCTAAAGCAGGAAATTTCCCGGACCGTGCTGGAGGTGTTGCAGGATTATCTGCCGACACAGAATGAATTGACGTTGCAACTGTGTGTCGAAATTCTGGAAATGGACCCGGATATTTACAGCAAAGCCATCATTCATCCTTAATATTTTCCCCTTGCAATGGCACAGTTGTGTATGTGGCATTTTGCTGCTTTCAATACTTTCCCATCTTCATCTTCTGTGCTGTTTCTTGCTGAAATTAGGCGTTTTTTTTACAGGAATCTATTTGAAATAAATAACCGAAGCTCGTACATAATAAATAAAGAGCAACAGGATGTGCCCAGCCATGCGAAAACAGAACAATAAACCGGGTCTGCTCCAGCCAGAAGCGCAGCCGCCGCGTCCCCATCACTGGAAGCCGGAAAAATCTGCCGCCAGTTGGGTCAAGCGGGATATTGAAACCCAGAATATTGTCCGGGTGATGGCCGGTTTTGTGATTAGCGCGGTGATTATTGCGGCGCTGTATTTCGGTCAGGATGTGCTGATTCCGCTGGCACTGGCTATTTTGCTGGCATTTTTGCTGGAACCGCTGGTGTCACAGCTAAAAAAATGGGGACTGCCACAGCTGCCGTCGATTGCCATTGTCATGATTTTCACCATTAGTGTGCTGGCTGGACTGGGCAGTTATCTGGGTTTTCAGCTCAAAGATTTAAGTCAAGAATTACCGCAATATCAGGACACCATTCAGCAAAAACTGAATACGGTGAAATCGCTAACCTCTGGCCCTAGTGCCTGGGATGGGGCCAAAACCACTTTCGATACGGTGGAAAGCTCGTTTGAAGGCATCAATCAGGTCGAGCAGGAAAAGGGTGTGCAGAATGTCAAGGTGGTCGGACTGGAGCAAAGTCCTTCCGATGCCGCCATGGAGTGGGGCAGCAAGATTTTAAGCCCGATTGCCACCATTGGTATCGTATTTTTATTTGTGGTGCTGATTTTAATTAGCCGTAAAGATCTGCATGACCGCTTGTTGCGTCTGCTTGGCGGTAATTTGAATATTGGTACCGATGTGCTGGATGAAGCCGGCCAGCGCATTGGTACCTATTTGCGCATGCAATTGCTGGTCAATGTCACCTATGGCATTCCGATGGCAGCCGGACTGTGGTTTATTGGCGTGCCTGCGGCCATCATGTGGGGCATGCTGGCGGTGGTGCTGCGCTTTGTGCCTTATGTCGGCCCGATCATTTCTGCGGCGTTCCCGTTAACGCTGGCTTTTGCGGTGGATCCAGGCTGGAATATGTTCCTCTGGACGCTGGGCCTGATTCTGCTGCTGGAGCTGATCAGTAATAACATCATTGAGCCGTGGTTATATGGCGAAAGTACCGGCCTGACTACCTTGTCAATTATTCTGGCTGCCACCTTCTGGACCTTAATCTGGGGACCAATTGGTCTGATTTTATCAACACCGTTAACGGCCTGTTTGCTGGTGCTGTCGCACTATATTCCGGCGTTGGGCTTTGTCAAAGTATTAATTGGCAGTGCCCCGGTACTGTCACCGCCCGAACGTTTTTATCAGCGTTTGGTGGCCGATGAAGTACATGATGCGCTGGATGTGGCTAATGCATATATCCAGCAGGAGCTGCCGAAAAAAACGAATGAAGAAGCGCTGGTCCGGAAAATCAATAATTTCTATGATGAAGTGGCGATTCCTGCGATTTGCCTGTTTTCGCAGGTCCATAATACCGAGGCCAGCGCCGAACACCGTTTGCGCATGCATCAGGGTTTAAAACGGTTTAATCATGAATTTCAGCAGCAATATCCGCTACAGACCGAACTGAACAACCCCAAAGTCATGTGTCTGGGGGCACGTTGGGAGGTGGATGTGCTGGCCTCTGCCATGCTGGCCCATGGCCTGAACCTGAAAAAGATTGCTGCCTGTAGCCATGCCGATGCCTTGATTCAATCGCGCTCGGATGTGTTGAGTGCCGTGCCGGAATCGACCGACATCATCTGTATCACTATTTTCCATCAGCAACCGATGGCGCAAATCCGCCTGTTGAATCACCGGATACGTACACTAAAACCGCAGATCAAACTGGTGTTTGCTTTGCTGGGCAATCAGTCGACGCATTTGCGTGATGAGATTGAGCGTCTGTTTCAGCCTGAAGCTGTGGTGAATAGTGTGAATGAACTGATGCTGAATATGGATATGCTGCTGATGGCACAAGGGGAAAACCCGGCGGCGGCACTGATGCATGACAATGAGGCTGAACGTTTACAAGCTTTGCATGAACTGGATTTATTGCAGTCGGAATTGCTGCCAATTTACAGCCAGTATATTGAAGAAGCGCGGCAGGCCTTTGATGTGAAATATGCCCAGATTTCGCTGGTCGATGCCGGGCAGGTGCATACTCCGGCCAGTCCGCTGGCAGAAGCGGTAGAGTCGCCGATCCACGCAGCGCAGCGCCGTGAGGAATCGATTTGCACCCATCTGGTTTATCAGAATGAAGCGCTGGTTATTGAAGATATTCAGCGTGATCCACGCTTCCGGCAGTATTCTCATCTGGCCAGACAGAAAATCCGTTTTTATGCCGGGGTGCCAATTCAAAGTAAACAGGGCTTGGCCATAGGCAGCTTATGTATTCTGGACAAGCAGGTGCGGCAGATGTCTGAAGAAGATCTGGATTTGCTGAAAGCACTGGCGCTGGATTTACAGGAGACCTTAAGCAGTGAGCGATTACGCAAACAGAAGCTGGAGGAAATCCAGCGTTTGGGCCAGGCCGATTTAAGTCAGGCCGTGGTGACAGATTCCTAATGATTGCATCCTTGTCCACATACGGCTGTTTGCATCTGGCCGTTAGGTTATCGTTTAAAACTAGGGGAGAGCAGTTCGTTGGCCTTTCATGATTTTTATCGCTTAAGTTCGCATGCGGTAATTTGTAATGCCCAGCAGCAGGTGCTGTTACTTAAAGCTACCTATGCCGATCAGGCCTGGGGCTTACCGGGTGGCGCGCTGGATATGGGGGAAACCATCCACGAGGCCTTAATTCGGGAATGTCAGGAAGAAATTGGCTGTCAGGTGCAGGTGGGGTATTTGTCGGGTGTGTATTTTCATGCAGCGGTGCAATCCCATGCTTTTATTTTTCGCTGTCATGTACCGGAAGATGCACAGATTCAGCTAAGCGATGAACATGCCGAATATCGCTGGTTTGATCTGGCGCAACTGGCGCCGGTTCAGCGGACTCGGGTAGAAGATTGTCTGAATTTTCAGGGCAATGTCATCAGCCGGAGTTTTTAAACTGCGGCTTGCAAGATGATTACACAAAAGTGATCAAACAGTTGTTAGACAAGCCCTGTAAACAGCCGCGACAATGTTTGGTTTAGAGTGCTGTGTGTTGCGAGGCTTGCAGGGTGGCAATAATTTCATCCAGCTTTTTGATGCGTTTAACCTCATCCCACAGCGCTTTGGCTTCCGGATAATGCTTTGACATCATGCCCAGCCATTGTTTATAACGCCCCAGCATACCAATTTCGGTTTTGGCCGGACCGTGAATAAAGCGGATTTGCAAATCAAGCAGATCTTGCCAGCTCAGTAAGGGTGCATCAGAGTTCTGGCGGATACATTGGGTGAGGTCAGGGGTGGTGACGGCACCACGACCAATCATTAAATCTTCACAGCCCGATTCTAACTGGCATTGTTTGGCATCGGCATTGGTCCAGATTTCCCCATTGGCAATCACATTAATCTTCAAGGCTTCACGAATCGGGGCCAGCTGATCCCAAAAGGCTGGTGGGGTATAACCATCGGCTTTGGTGCGCGCATGGACCGTGACCCAGGAGGCGCCTGCATCTTCAATGGCATGGGCATTGTCCAGCATGAAGTTGCGATCCATATAGCCTAAGCGCATTTTGGCAGAAACCGGAATATGTGCCGGCACGGCATCGCGCACGGCTTTGACCAGTTCATGTACCACTTCCGGTTCATCTAGCAGAACCGAACCGCCACGATGACGGTTTACGGTTTTGGCCGGACAACCAAAGTTCAGGTCAATCGCTGGTGCGCCCATGGCTGCAACTTTGACCGCATTGGCGGCCAGCATGTCCGGATTGTTGCCCAGAAACTGCACATGTACCGGAGTGCCAGCCACAGTTTTACCGCCGTGCAATAATTCCGGGCAATAGCTGTGATAGATATGATCGGGCAGGATTGAGTCGGTGACCCGAATAAACTCAGTCACACACCAGTCGAAGCTGCCGACAGACGTGAGGACATCACGCATGATCGGATCGGTTAAGCCTTCCATGGGTGCAAGCACAAGTTTCAACGCGTTCACCTGTTAATTTGAAAAACGGTGTTATACGTTTTTTTTACTAAGATGTCTAGGAAAAGGTCTTTGAAGTATTGTGGAGTGAGATAAAGCTTAGCCTTTATTGTTATATTGCGTATAAGAGATTTTATGTTAAAGAAAATATTAAATAATATAATAAATAAGTTATTGAATTTAATTAATTTTTAAAGAAAAAATATAGATTTTATAAGAAAAATTAATATTTATATCAAAAAAACTTGATTATTTTTATTTTTACTGTATATTTAACTTAACTAGAAAAAAGTCTTGTTTCGGTAAATCTTCCTTAAGTATCGCAGTTTTAGTCATAATCCTTCGTTTTTTAGATTTTAAGTCTCATTCTTTATTATTTTCAAAGTTATTAATCAGTCAATAAAATGACTAAAAAATTATTAAAAATTAGTAGGATATATTATGTCAAACTCAAATGTTGTTAAAGGTACTGTTAAGTGGTTTAACGAAACTAAAGGTTTTGGTTTCATTCAACAAGAATCAGGTCCAGACGTTTTTGCTCATTTCAGCGAAATCGCGAGTTCAGGTTTCAAGACCTTATTTGAAGGCCAGCAAGTTGAATTCAGTGTAGCTCAAGGTCAAAAAGGACCGAATGCTGTAAATATTGTTGCTATCTAAGTAATAATAAGCAGTAATAAAAAGCACTCATAAGTGCTTTTTTTATGCTTTAAAATGTTTTCAAAATTGAAAAAATCTCTAAAAAATAGGATATAAGTTGTTAAAAGTAAATGATTTAATTGCAAAATCTAAAAATGGTACTGAAATTATTGTTTCATTAATTCCTCTACATAAAATGCAAAATACACGTCAAGGTTTAAAACAAGTCGAAGTAGGTAAAAGAGTTCTACTGGAATCTGGAATAGAAGTTGATTTAAATTTGGATGGCCGTACATTTTACACTTCTCTAAATCAGCTATTTAAATTAAATCATAAAGTTGCTTAGCGATAAATTTTTAAACATCAATAATTTATGTGGGATTTCCACTGCAATTTTTTTAAGGAAATATATATGTTTAAACAGACTCTCAGCGTAAAAGACCAGTTTGGCGTTAAACACGCTATTCAAGCCACAGTGGATCATGAGTCTGCCAACACGCAATCTGATTTGAATATAAAACATATCACCGTTGATGGTGAAGATATTCGACCTAGTTTTGAAATGCTTTTTCAAAGTACCTTAAGTGGAAAAATATTTAAAATCATCTAGAAATATAGTTTTTATAAAATCTATAGTCTGAATGAAATATCAGGACCTACTCGCTATCATGCGGGTTTTTTATACCTAATATTTATATTTGTAAGCCTTTGCTTATGCGAAACGAGAGTTCACAGCTCTCGTTTTTTTATTCTAAAACTGCTAAAATTCTTATACGCCATTGACGTACTTAAACCTATGTTATTCATTGAAACCAGTATTTTTACTAAGCAAATCAAAGAGCTTGTGAGTGATGAAGAGTATCGTCAGCTCCAGCAAGATCTCTTGGTGCAGCCTGATAAGGGCGACTTAATCAAGAATGGTGGTGGAATTCGTAAAGTACGTTGTGCTTAGGGCAATAAAGGCAAAAGTGGCGGTATCCGTGTGATCTATTATTGGGTTACAGAAGATGATCAGATCTTTTTCCTGGTGGCTTATCCAAAGTCTGTGAAAGATAATCTGACAGACAAAGAAACCTCGATTCTACGTCAATTAGTAAAGGAGCAATTTCATGGATAACAACTTATTTGATGACCTGGTTGCTTCAATCAAAGAAGCTGGTGCCATAAAACGCAATGAAATAAAAGCAAGCCGAGTCACAGCGCTTGAATTACCAGATATTAAAGAAGTACGTGAGAAAACAGGCTTAACCCAGGCTGAATTTGCTGCACGTTTGCATATCAGCGCGAGAACCCTGCAAAACTGGGAACAAGGCCGTCGCTATCCGACTGGTCCTGCAGCGACTTTAATTCGTATTTTAGATGCTCATCCAACTTTAATTTAAGAAGTTTAGATAATAAAAAACCCCGGCATCCTGCCGGGGTTTTTCATCGTTGCTGATTGTGTTGTTGTACCCTCTGGTCCATGTGCAATAACTTATAATTTTTGTTTTATGTTATGGAACATCCTGTTCCTGATGACTTGATCATAGGAAAATTCCACTGTTCCAGGTAGTAGCAAAGGGCCGAGATTAATGTGCGCCAAAGCGTACAAAATAGCCTAAATTTCATCCACAGTAATTGGGGATAGTTTTCGCCCTGGAAGAGCTGAGAACATTGGGAAAATGCCAAAATTGATTACTTTTTAAACAAGATTATTGGCAAGAACTATCAAAAACGATCATAAAAAAGCCGACTTGTTTCAAAATCGGCTTTTCGGTCATTTTTAGATTTTTCTGGTTTTATTAAGTGTTTGATAATTATATTAATATACAAGTGTACTTCGTATAATCGCCATTATGTTAAATAGAGATAAGACATACTCTAATTTTAGAGTTTTCTTTTAGGTATGATATAAAAATATACAAGCCTAACAGTTTAGTTTAAAGGTTAAAAATTGAATAAATTAACAAATATTTTTATGGCTTTAGGAGTTTGCCTTTCAATGGAAACATTTGCAGAACCTGTTTTTTCTAATGATTTATTAGCGAAAGCAGAAAATGGAGATACTTCTGCTCAGTTGGAATTAGCCGAGATTTATCTATATGGTCATGGTGTTGATTCAGATGAAAATCAAGCTGAAGTTTGGGCTCTTAAATCAGCAGAAAATGGAAATGTAGCAGCAATGTTTTGGTTAGCTGATGGATATGTTACCTATGCTAGATTAATGGAAGATGATGACAAAAACGATTCTTTAGAACATTTCCAAAAAGCTTTTAAGTGGTTTCAGAAAGCCTCAGAAAATGGCCATTCTGAATCAATGGTTGAGTTAGCTGATCTATATACTCGTGCAGATAGCGGAATAGAAGTTAATATTAATAAAGCTTTTGAACTTCGTGAAAAGGCTGCAAAGTTAGGTAATAAGAAAGCAATGCGAAGTCTTTCCGTTATGTATCGTGATGGTATAGGTATTCCTAAAAATACTGATTTAGCTCAAAGTTGGTGGGATAAGTCTGAAAATTAGTTTTAATATTTCCTAAAATTAACATAATACACCTTATACGAAATACTATTTTTTATTCCATATAAATCATAATCTTATCGTGTGGTGAAAAGCTCAGGTACGGCTACTTGGGCTTTTTTAATAATTTATCATGTTCCACGCTTATTATTTAATCACTGTTCCACGCTTTTAATGTGGCAAACTGAACAAAAGCATCTTACTTGCCCAAAATCATCTGTAACACAAACTTGGAACCAATAAAGCCAAGCGCCAGCAAGAAGAAGCCAATAATGGTAAAGCGAATGGCTTTCTGGCCACGCCAGCCAAATTTATAACGGCCCAACAGCAGCGCGCCATAGATAAACCAGGAAATAATACTAAAGGCAGTCTTATGCGCTAAGTGCTGGGCAAAGAAGTTATCAATGGTTAGGAAACCAAAACCCAATGCCAGCGTCAGCAGGATAAAGCCGGCAATCAGCATATCAAACAGCAGCTCTTCCATGGCTTGAAACGGTGGCAGCAAATTCACCCAAATCCGGCGTTTCTGTTTGTTTTTCAGCTCCCGGTTCTGAAACCAGAGCAAGACCGCATGAATGGTGGCCATCAGCAAGACCGCATAGGCCGATAACGACAGTAGGATATGAATATCCAGACCTAAAGAATTGTTTTCGACAAACAGGTTTAAACCGCTAAAGGAATGCCCCAGAATCAGGCCGGTTGCGGCCACTGGAATCCCAATCAGGTTTAGCGCAATCACCGGCCGGTAAGTACTAAACAGCACACTTAATAACAGCATTAAGCCTGAGGTAAAGGACATCAGGTTAAACACGTTATAGTTAATGCCCATCGGCAGCAGCATGTCGTTATACAGCACAGCGGCGTGCAAACATAAACCCAAGCCCAGCACAATACCAATAAACCAATGGTTTGGAGCACGCTTGGACATTAAATGCATAAATAAATACCAGAACGAAGTGGTATAAGCGATTAATGCCAGAATCGTGTAAACCAAGGGGAGACTGCTCATGTCAAACCTTTTTCAGGATGATGAATATTCATTTATATAAATTCGATGCGAACTACAGTATCCTATAGCATCTTATGCATAAATTTTCTATTTTAAGAAACATTTTTTTGCTGATGGCTATTTTAAGCGGATTTTGCAATGTTTGATACCTTAACAGAACGACTCACGCAGAGTTTAAGAAATGTTACTGGCTCAGGGCAGCTAACCGAAGACAATATTAAAGATACGTTACGTGAAGTACGTATGGCACTTCTTGAAGCCGATGTGGCGTTACCTGTAACTCGTGAATTCATCGCGAAAGTTAAGGAAGAGGCATTAGGTCAGGAAGTGATGACACAGTTATCACCGGGTCAGGCATTCGTTAAAATCGTTTATGACGAATTAACCAAAATGATGGGCGAGGCCAACGAGAGCCTTGACCTTGCAGCAAAACCACCAGTAGTGGTGCTTCTGGCCGGTTTGCAGGGTGCGGGTAAAACCACCACGGCAGCCAAGCTGGCACGTTTCTTACAGGAACGTCAAAAGAAAAAAGTCGCCATGGTGTCTGCCGACGTTTATCGTCCAGCGGCAATTAAACAGCTGCAAACAGTGGCCGGGGATGTCGGTGCGATTTTCCTGGAATCGAATGCCAATGAACGCCCGATTGATATTGCCAATCGTGCCATTGAGCAGGCAAAAATCCAGTTTGCCGATGTGTTAATTGTCGATACCGCCGGTCGTCTGCATGTCGATGATGACATGATGGACGAAATTAAAGCGCTGCATGCAGCGATTAACCCGACTGAAACCCTGTTCGTGGTTGATGCCATGACCGGTCAGGATGCGGCCAATACTGCCAAAGCCTTTAATGATGCCTTGCCATTAACCGGTGTCATTCTCACCAAAACGGATGGTGATGCGCGTGGTGGTGCGGCGCTGTCGGTGCGTGCCATTACTGGCAAGCCAATCAAATTCCTGGGGATGGGTGAAAAACTCGATGCCCTCGAGCCATTCCATCCGGAACGTGTGGCACAGCGTATTCTGGGCATGGGTGATGTGCTTTCTCTGGTCGAAGAAGTTGAACGCAAAATCGACAAAGAAAAAGCCGAAAAAATGGCGAAAAAACTGCAAAAAGGCGGCAGCTTCAACTTTGAAGACATGCTGATGCAGTTTGAGCAAATGAATAAAATGGGCGGTATGATGGGCTTCCTGGACAAGCTGCCGGGCATGAGTAACTCTGGTATTCAGGATGCGATTGCACAGGCGAACCCAGAGAAGCAGGTGAAAAAGATGGAGGCCATCATCCAGTCGATGACCGTCAAAGAACGCCGTAATCCGGACCTGATGAACCCAAGCCGTAAAAAACGTATTGCGGCCGGTTGTGGTATGGATGTGTCTGAGGTGAATAAACTGATTAAACAGCATGCGCAAATGGCCAAAATGATGAAGAAATTTGCCAATCCATCGGGTATGGCAAAAATGATGAAATCATTGGGCAATCTGCAAAAGCAGTTTGGTGGTGGCGGCGGTATGGGCCCGCTGTTCGGTGGTAAAGAACCGAAAAAATAAGGGATTCAAAACAACAAGGCGCCGGGTGCGCCTTTTTGTTGCTCTCCATTTTTAAGCGATTCAAGCGAACGTGCTGCGGTGATCTTTAAGAAAACCCAACAGACGCTTACCCGAAAGCCGCGCTGTTTCGGGCACACTGATGTGCATCAGGAACGAACAGCGAGCACAACAATGGCACAAATTTATGTGGTACATGGTTATACCGCCAGTCCGGATGAAAACTGGTTTCCCTGGATTCAGGAATATGCCGACCAGCAAAAAGCCAGTCTGAAAGTGTTAAGACTCGATCCATCGCCAACGCCAACTCTGGAAGTGTGGAAGCGGCAAATGGATGAGCAGATCGATGAGATTGACGAAAATACCATTTTCATTGCCCATAGTCTGGGCTGTATTGCCACTTTGCACTTTCTGACCAAGAAACTGAAAACCCAGAAAATTAAACAGGTGGTGCTGGTGGCCGGCTTTAATGGCCGTTTGGGCCGGCTGGACGAGGTCAATCCTTTTATTGATGCCTGTAAAATTGATTTTGACTTGCTAAAACGCCAGATTGCGCATCGGGTGGTGATTTACTCAGCTGGCGATGACCGGGTGCTGCCAAAATTTAGTCTGGAGCAGGCGCGCAGTCTGGATGCCAAAGCCATTGAGGCACAGCATCAAGGCCATTTTATTGACTCTCAAGGCTGTACCGAACTGGTGGAAGTCTGGCAGGCGATACTGCCTCATATTATTGTGGAATAAGCGGTGTGGACTCATTGGCCGTGGAATAATGCTGGATATAGCGCTGCAAACCTTTCAGCAATAAGTCCTGCTCCACTAGTGGTTGGTAATTTTGCAGGAATTTGGCAAACAGCGGCGCATCACCCCCAGTCAGCACCAGTTGCCGCGGGGATTGCTGCATGACATATTCAATACTGCTGAGCAGTCCCAGTAAAATACCATGATGCACAGCATCCAAGGTATTGGTGCCGGGGCTTAGGTCATCAAAGGCCGCTTCTGGAATCCGGATGCCTTTGGTGTGCTGGATTAAAGAATCACGCTGCAAATATAGGTTGGGCAGAATATAACCCCCCAGATGCTGATGGCCTTGAGTCAGATCAATGGTCAGCGCGGTGCCGCAGCTAATCACACATAAATCTTTGTCGGCTTCAGCCACGGCCAGCACCTGCAACCAGCGGTCAATCCCCAGCTGCTGAATATCATAGCCGCAGCTCAGACCGGCATATTCGGCCTGTACCCGCGCAAAAATCACGGGAATATTCAGGAATTTTAAAATCTGCTGAATCCGTTCATTGTTTTTCTGGTCCTGTACCGAAGATACCCCGACATGGGTCAGGTTCAGGCTTTTAAAATGCTGGATCAGGCCCAGCAGTAAATCGGCCGGAGATTGCAGATGCAGTTCAGCGGCATGTTCTACAATCTGCTGATGTTCGGTAATCCAGTATTTGAGCCGGGTATTGCCAATATCTAACCATAAATTTTTCATGTGCTGCGCTCACTGTCCCGGCATCTGCGGGCGTAAACGGCCCTGATAAAACACTTCAACGCCAGAGGCGGTTTCAATCTGAATCGCACCATCATCCTGAATGCCTAAAAACAGCCCCTGGGCCACTCCGCCATGATGTTCAAATTCTACCGGCTGTTGCTGAAAAGCGGCATGATGATTAAAACGTGAGGCCAGTTGATAGCTGTTATGGTTAAACCATTCTTGCGCCTGCTGAATGGCCAGATACAGCTCGGCAATCAGCTGAATTCGGGAAATATCATTTAGGCCCAATTCGGCCAGGGAAGTGGCGTGCTGATCAATCTGCTCGGCCGGAATTGGCGCCAGATTAATCCCCACCCCGACAATGACCTGCTGGGTCGACAGGGGCTCAATCAGAATACCGCCCCATTTGCCTTGCGGGCTATATAAATCATTCGGCCACTTCACCTGCAGGTTCAGCTGGCGCAGGCTTGGCATCTGCAAAATATTTAAGGCAATTTCCAGGGCTAAACGGCCATCTACGGGTGTTCGTAAATTTAGCAATGTGCTTAAATAGACGTTTCCTTCTGGGGACACCCATTGCCGTTGGCGTTGTCCTCTGCCTTGTGTTTGTCGGGCGCTACAGACCAGAACGCTCTGTATTCCTTTTTGAGCAATCTCGCGTACATCATCATTGGTTGATGTAGTCACAGGTTTTAAAATGAGGACTTCAGGAAGCTGTCCGGCTTCGCTGAGCTGTTGTTGTAACTGTCGAGTCTCTACATCCATATGAATCTGAGAATAGTGGAATATAATTTATGGAGTTAATCATATATTTACTGATTGGCGCAATTGCCGGATTTGCTGCAGGTCTGTTCGGGGTGGGCGGTGGCTTAATTATTGTGCCAATTTTGTACATTGTATTTACCCAGCTGAATTATGATCCTAGCGTGATTATGCATATGGCGGTCGGGACTTCACTGGCGACCATTATCGTAACTTCCATCAGTTCGGTCATGGCGCACCATAAAAAAGGTGCGGTGATGTGGAATGTGTTTCGCAATTTGGCACCCGGCCTAATTCTGGGTGCATTTTTTGGCGCCGGGATTGCCGATTTAATGTCGGGGCAGGGCTTGCAGCTGGTAATCGGGTTCTTTGCGGTGTGGGTGGCCTATCGCATGTTCCGCGGTTCAAATACCCCGGTTGATCCTTCACGTCAGTTGCCTTCAACCGGTGCGCAAATGCTGGCCGGTGGCGGAATTGGGATTGCCTCGGCCATTTTCGGGATTGGCGGCGGCAGCTTAACCGTACCGTTCCTGAACCGTTGTGGTGTGGTGATGCAAAAAGCAGTTGCCACTTCGGCGGCCTGCGGTTTGCCGATTGCTATTGCTGGTGCATTAGGTTTTGTCTGGTTTGGCCAGCAGTCTGAGGTGAGCGTGCCGAATACCTGGGGCTATGTACATTTATATGCCTTTATTGGCATTAGCGTGATGAGCTTTATTACCGCCAAGCTTGGCGCAAAAGTTGCACATATTTTGTCACCGGCCATGCTAAAAAAATGTTTTTCAGGTTTGTTGACCACCGTCGGTCTGTATTTTATTTACCAGGGCTTTAGCGCTTATTTTTAAGCGCTTGATGGTGTGGTTGAAAATTGGCTATAGCGACAGAAAATTGTCGGACAATGTCATGGAAATTTGGTCGCTAAGCCAGTAAAAAAGACAATAAGAAAGACCCGCTGCAACTGCGCGCATGGTATAAAAATAACACAGGAACAGTATGCAACAACAAGAAACAGACAGTCTATCTGAACAGATTGCAAAACATATCGGCGAGCAGATTATTAGTGGCGAGCTGGTAGAGGGCGAGCGCATTCAGGAACTGCGTATTGCCAAAGAGCTGGATGTCAGTCGCGGTTCGGTGCGTGAGGCACTGCTGCTGTTGGAACGCACCCATCTGATTGAAATTTTTCCGCGGCGCGGCGCGATTGTGTCGGAAATGTCGGCCCAGCAGGTGCGTGCCCTGTTTGATACCTGCAGTCTGCTGCTGGGGCAGATTGTACAGCGCATTGCGGAAACCTGGCGTCATCATGAAATTGAACAGCTGCAAAAGCTGATGGAGCAGATTGAGGCCGAATACCGGCAGGGCCATACCGAAAAATTTTATGACCTGATTTTCCAGACTCTGGCCCGGCAGCAGGATATGGTGGCCAATCTGTATCTGATGAAATTTTATCAAGAGTTGCTGCCGTCGTTACGGCGCAGCTATTTTTTAACCCTGAATACGTCACGTCGGGAGTTACAGGAATCGTTTGATCTATTTAAACTGGTAATTGATGCAATTTTAATCCGAAAATCACAACAAGCCTCTTTATTTATGGATGATTTTTGTCGACACTTGCGCAATCTGGTGTTGGAATCTCTGACCCGTATGAAACAAATTGAACTGGCCTGGGCACGCCGCTCACGCCGTTGATCGGGACATTATGCGTTTAAGCAGCTTAAAACTTTCCGGCTTTAAATCTTTTGCCGATAGTACCACCTTACATTTTAAAGCCAACCGGACGGCCGTGGTCGGCCCCAATGGCTGTGGCAAGTCCAATGTGATTGATGCCATTCGCTGGGTCATGGGTGAATCCAGCGCGCGTCAGCTGCGTGGCGGCAGCATGCAGGATGTGATTTTTACCGGGACCGCCAAACGTAAACCGGTGGGCATGGCCAGTGTCGAACTGCGCTTTGACAATACCTATGGCAAGCTGGGTGGCGCGTATAACGCCTATACCGAACTGGCGGTGCGTCGTCAGGTCAACCGCGATGGCAAGTCGGAATATTTTTTAAATGGCACCAAATGCCGGCGCCGTGATATTACCGATATTTTCCTTGGCACCGGTCTGGGGCCGCGCTCCTATGCCATTATCGAACAGGGCATGATTAACCGTCTGGTCGATGCCAAACCGGAAGAGATGCGGGTATTTATTGAAGAAGCGGCCGGCGTGTCACGTTATCAGGCCCGTCGCCGTGAAACCATGCTGCATCTGGACCATACCAGCCAGAATTTATCGCGGCTGGAAGATATTGCCAGTGAACTGAAAGGCCAGCTCAAAACCCTAAAACGCCAGTCGGAAACTGCGCTGCAGTATAAGACTTTAGAAAGCCAGATTCGCAGCATCAAAATTGAAATTTTATCGTTCCAGTGCGAGCAGAGCAGCCGTTTGCAGCAGGAATATACTGTGCAGATGACCGAACTGGGCGAACAGTTCAAGCTGACCCGTTCCGAGCTAAGCACGCTGGAACATGATTTGGGCAATACCAGTGAGCTGTTCCAGCGTCTGATTCAGCAGTCGACACCATTACAGAATGAATGGCAGCAGGCTGAAAAGAAACTGGCTGAGCTGAAAATGACTCTGGAGCAGAAACAGTCGCTGGTCCAGCAAAACAGCAGTACGCTGGCTCAGTTGCAGGAACAGAAAGCCCAGACCAAAGAACGTCTGCAGCTGATTGATCTGCAGCTAGAAACAGTACTCAGCCAGCAGGAACAGTATACCGAGCAGCTGCAACAGGCCGAGCAAAGCACGCAAGAGCAGGCACAGGCTGTGCAGCAGCTCAAAGCCCAGCAGCAACAGGTGCAGCAGCAGTTTGAGCAGATTAAGGCGCAGGTGGAAAAACAGCAGCAGCAAAAACTGCAAATGCTGGCCCAGAGCGAACAGTTGCTAAAAAATATCAGCCGGATTGAACAGCAAAAAGACACCTTGCAGCAGCAGAGCAGCTCGCTGCAAAGTCAGGCCCAGCAAGATGAAGTCGAGCAGCTGAACCAGGACAAAGCCCAGTTAAGCCAGCAGCTGGCCGAACTGGAGCAGCAGATTCAGGTGCAACAACAGCAGTTGCAACAGGCGCACAGCCTGCTGAATCAGCATAAAAATAGCAGTACTGAGCTGAAATCGGAAATTCAGGTGCTCCAGGCCGAGCAGAAAAACCTGAATCAGCTACTGATTAAAAACAGCCCCAAACAGCAGTTACAGCACACCGCCTTAATGCAGGTGCTAACCCTGAACGATGCTGCCAAACCGCATGCGGCATTAATTGAGAAGTTTCTGGCCAAATGGCTGAATGCGCAAATGCTTGATGCAGATGACAACTTTCAGGACAGTCTGGCACGCCAGTTAAAACCTGCTGCCCAGCACGCACCGATTCAGCTGGCAAATTTAAGCTGTCTGGCGGACTGGATTGAATCGCCATCTTCTTCTTTATGGCAACAGGTGGCACTGGCTGAGGATTTGGCGCAGGCATTGCAATTACAGCCCAAGTTACAGGCCGGGCAGAGCATTCTAACCCTAGATGGCTATCAGGTCGGGCCGGACTGGGTCATTGGTTTACTGTTTGATGAAGCCTCACAATCGGCGCAAGGCGCTTTAAGCCATCGCATCCGTCTGGAAGAGATTGATGGGCTACTGAGCCAGAAACAGGCCGAGTTACAGCAGGCCGAACAGGACTTTAACATCAGCCAACAGCAGTGCCAGCAGCTGCAGCAACAGCTTCATGAACAACAGGCGCAGCTGAAACAGCAGCAGCAGGCATTGCAGGCACTGGATCTGCAGATTGCCAAAATCCAGAGCGCCGCGCAGGCCTTTGCCGTGCAGAAGCAGCAATTACAGCATCAGCTGCAGCAACTGGAGGAGCAGCTGGAAGAAGATGCCATGCAAAAAGATGATCTGGAAATTGATCTGCATGCGCTGAGTCTCAAGTTGGAACAGGCGCTGCCAAACTATAAAACCCTGCAATTCCAGCTGGAAGAATTAACGGCACAACTGGAGCAGGCGCAGCAGCTATATCAGCAACAGCAACAGGAACTGGAACTGTTAAGACGCCAGTCGGTGCAGGCCACACAGCAGCTGGAATTGCTGGAAAAAGATGGTGGTTTTTTAAAGACCCAGCATCAGCAGATTGCAGCACAAATGGAGCAGGCGAAAAAGTTTGTCGATCCGGTGCAGCTGGAATTGCCGGCACTAGCCAGCCAGTTTGCCGAGCAGCAGCAGCAGACGGAAAAACTGCAACAGACCTGGAATGAATGGCAGCTGGAACTGAACCAGATTCAGAGCAAACAGCAGCAGCTGACCGAGCAGCGCCATCAACAGCAGCAGCAGGATGAAAAACTGCGTAGCCAGCTGGAAGAAAAACGTCTGGCTTGGCAAGCGGCCAAATCTGACTTGCAGCATTATTCCGAACAGCTGAAAGCCTTAAACAGCGAGCTGATTCCGGGGCTGAACATTGATGTAACGGCCCATCAGCAGCAGCTAGAAAAAGCCCAGGCGCAGTTTGATAAATTGGGTGCGGTGAATCTGGCGGCTTCAGAAGAATATGAAGAAGTTTCAGCCCGTTATGCCGAACTGAGCCATCAGATTGAAGATCTGGAAAAAACCGTGGCCCAGTTACAGGCGGCCATGAAAAGTATTGATCAGGAAACGCGCAAGCTGTTTATGACCACCTTTGACCAGATTAATACCGAACTGCAGGCGCTGTTTCCCAAAGTGTTTAATGGTGGTGAAGCCAGTTTAAGTCTTGAAGATGACTGGCAATCGGGTGTAAAACTAATGGCAAGACCACCGGGTAAACGCAACAGCTCACTGGCGCTGTTGTCGGGTGGAGAAAAAGCACTGACCGCACTGGCACTGGTCTTTGCCATTTTCCGTTTAAATCCGGCACCGTTTTGTGTGCTGGATGAAGTCGATGCACCGCTGGATGATGCCAATGTCGGACGTTTCTGTAACCTGGTCCAGGAACTGTCCGAACAGGTGCAATTTATATATATCACACATAACAAGCTGGCAATGACGATGGCAACCGATTTATTAGGTGTTACTATGCCTGAACCGGGAACATCAAAATTAGTCAGCGTAAATCTAGAAGATGCTACAGAATACGGTCTAGTCGCGGAGGCATAACATGGAAATCACCACAATCATTGGGATTATTATCGCGCTCATTATTATGGGTTTCGGTTTAAGAATGATCCTGAAAAAACCGGCCGATGCAGCACCTTCGCTGGACTCCGAGCTGCAGGTCAATGCCGATAGCCAGCAGCCGATCATTCCGCGTCATGTCCGTCATCAGTTGCAGACTGAACCGGCCCAGCGCGTAGAACCGACTTTGGGCGATGCTGATCTTGCTGCCGCCGAGCCAAACAGCAAAATTGAGCCACAGGCCATGACTGAAACGCAGCTGACTGAGCCGAGCGAAACAGCGCAGGTGAAAACCGAAGCACAGGCCGCGACATCTGTAGATGCTGAACCTGCAGCCAAGACTGAGGTAGAAGCAAAGGCAGAAAATCTGGCAGAACAGGCCTCAACCGAAACTGCCCAAACTGAATCCGCTGCAGCTGCCGCGACTGCTGTAGCCCATGCTGCTGAATCTGCACCTGAATCAGCATTGACTGAACAGACTCAAGCTGTGGTAGATACCGAAAAAGCGGAAACTGTGCCAGCTGAATTTAGCCTCAACAGCCAGATTGAAAAAGCCGATATTCGTGAATTTGAAGAAGAAAGCAGTATTCTGGATGCGCATCTGCATGAACAGCAACTGGTAGATGATGAAAGCGCTTTGGCCACTGCAGAATCATTTATTGCCCTGAATATTTTCCCGGAACGCCGGATTTTATCAGGGGAGAAAACCCTGAAAGTGCTGCTTAAATATGGTCTGCGCTTTGGTGAAATGTCCTGCTTCCACCGTTATAACGAAGATGGTTCCAAACTGCTGTTCTCAGTGCTGCAAATTACCGACAACGGCGCCGACGGTTTTGATCTGGAAACCCTGTCGAATGAACAGGTCAAAGGTCTGGCCTTTTTCTTGGCCCTGCCACATAGCGATGTGCAAAATGCCTTTGATACCATGATCAGCATTTCCGGTCTGATTGCCCGTGAAATTGATGGCACCGTGTATGACCAGAACCATCTGGAATTAACCCCGCAATTACGCGAACACTGGCGTCATCAGGCGATTGATTATCGCGCAGGTCAGGCTTCGCTGGCATAACTGAATTGAAACCACAGCCTCCGGTTTCTATAATACGGCCAAGCGACAAAATTTTTTAAGGGCGGGATCACCGCCCTTTTTTATGGTGAACGTATGACTCAACATGCAGATGTGGTGGCGCAAATGCGCCAATTGATCCAGATTTTAGCCCAGCATAATCATGCCTATTATGTCTTGGATCAGCCTGTTATTGCAGACAGTGAGTATGATCAGCTGTTTCATCAACTTAAAGCCTTAGAACAACAATATCCCGATCTGATTCAGGCCGATACCCCAACCAATAAAGTCGGTGGACAGCCTTTAAGCAAATTTGAAAGCGTCACCCATGCGGTACCAATGCTGTCTCTGGGCAACGTATTTAACCAGGATGAACTGTTTGCCTTTGCCCGCCGCGCCGAAGAGCGTTTACCCAACCAGACCATTCAATATGATGTCGAGCTGAAATTTGATGGGCTGGCGATTTCCTTGTGGTATGCCAATGGCGTGCTGGTGCGCGGCGTGACCCGCGGCGATGGCGAAACCGGTGAAGATATTACTCACAATGTTAAAACCATTCGCAACCTGCCGAAAATCTTATCTTCAGCGGAGTACAGTATTCCGGAGTTTCTGGAAGTGCGCGGTGAAGTGCTGATGCCCAAATCGGGTTTTGAAAAACTCAATGCCGCTAATCTGGCCAAAGGCGAAAAGACCTTTGCCAATCCGCGTAATGCTGCGGCCGGCAGCTTGCGCCAGCTGGATCCGAAAATTGCGGCCTCACGTCCACTGGCGTTTTATGCCTATGGCATTGCCCAGTGCGTGCCGCATCATGGCCTGAACACCATGTCCGAAAGCCTGGACTGGTTACATCAGCTTGGTTTTGCTGTGGGTGAGCGTCATTTTGTTTGTGACAGCATTCAGGCCGTGCAAGAAGTCTATGAGCAGATCAATCAGGAACGCTCGCAGCTGAGTGTTGAAATTGACGGCATGGTAATTAAAGTCAATGACCTGAAACAGCAGCAGCAGCTTGGCTTTTTAAGCCGCGAACCGCGCTGGGCCACTGCTTATAAATTCCCGGCAGTCGCCGCGCTGACAACAGTTGAAAATATTCATTGGCAGGTGGGCCGTACCGGTACTTTGACCCCGGTGGCACGCCTGAATCCGGTGGCAGTGGGTGGGGTGACGGTATCTAATGTCACCTTGCACAATATTGGTGAAATCCATCGTCTAGATGTGCGGATTGGCGATACGGTCAGTGTCTATCGCAGCGGTGATGTGATTCCGAAAGTTGAAAAAGTCTGGCCGGAATTTCGTCCGGCGGAGGCTGAAACCGTACAGCTACCTGCCTGCTGTCCGGTGTGTGATTCGCCGGTGGTGATGCCGGAAGGCGAAGCGTTGGCACGCTGTTCCGGTGGTCTGTACTGTGCAGCGCAGCGGATTGAGGCCATCCGTCACTTTGTTTCGCGTAAGGCCATGGATATTGAAGGTCTGGGTGATCGCTGGGTAGAATCATTACTGCATCTGAATCTGCTCAAGGATGTTTCGGACATTTACCATCTGCATGAACATCGTGAGGCCTTGCTCAAGATTGAAAAAATGGGCGAAAAGTCGGTACAAAACCTGCTCGATGCAATTGAACGCAGTAAAAAAACCACGCTGGGCGCTTTTATTTATGCCTTGGGGATTCGTGGTGTCGGCGAAACCACCGCGCGGATGCTGGCCAATACCTTCCAGACGCTGGATGCCTTACGTGTTGCCAATCTGGAGGCACTCAAGAAAACTCCAGATGTTGGTGATATTACCGCAGAATGGATTCTGGACTTTTTCCAGGCACCGCATAACCTGGAAGTGCTGGACCGTTTACTGGCGGCCGGTATTCACTGGGATGCACCGCTGGCGCCGACCCGTCAGCCGTTAAATGGTGAAAGCTGGGTCATTACCGGTACTTTAAGCAAAATGGGCCGTGATGAAGCCACTCAAATGCTACAGGCGCTCGGCGCCCGGGTAAGTGGCAGTGTCTCCAGTAAAACCAAGTGTCTGGTGGCGGGTGAAAAAGCCGGTTCCAAACTGGAGAAGGCGGAGAAACTTGGTATTCCGGTCATGAATGAAGATCAGTTTCTGAGCCTGATGGCTGAATATGGCCAGACCCAGGGCTAACAGAACAGCAGGCAACCGCTCTCTAGATTGAGTGGTTGCTGCCTGAATCTGGTGATAGGTCAAAACAGAGAAAGCACAGCAGTAAAATCGTAAAAACCGCAGAAATAAGAACCGTTTTTGATAGTTACAAAATTCTAAATTTGCCGCTTTGTGTGTTTGGGTTGCAGAAAAATCAGACAAATGTGCGCAAGCAATTCTTTTTTATGTGGAAAAGTTTGAATCCAGAACTGTAAATGCACATGCTTCTCATTTTAATTATATAAAAATCATATATTTACACAAATTATCTTTTGCAACTTGGCTTGGCTTTCGCCATAATGAGCGTATTCGTAAGGGAGTAATGAAAATGCGTGGCAATCCAGAAGTCGTAGACTATTTAAATATGTTGATCGGTGGCGAACTGGCTGCTCGTGATCAATACCTGATTCACTCGCGTATGTATGAAGATTGGGGCCTGAGCAAGATTTATGAACGCATCGACCATGAGATGCAGGAAGAATCACAACATGCCGATGCCTTGATTCGCCGGGTTCTGTTCCTTGAAGGCACTCCGAATATGCAACGTGATGATATTGACGTTGGTACCGACGTGCTGTCCTGCTTAAAAGCCGATTTAAAGCTAGAGTATGAGGTACGTGAAAAACTGGCCCAAGGTGTTAAGCTGGCAGAAGACAAGGGCGATTACATCACCCGTGACATGCTGCGTCAGCAAATGTCAGATACCGAAGAAGACCATACTTACTGGCTGGAAAAACAGTTGCGTTTAATTGAACTCATTGGTTTGCAGAACTACATTCAATCGCAAATGTAAGCCCAACCCAACATTGACCCGGCACTGGCCGGGTTTTTTTATGGCCAAGATTTGGCGATTTTGATGCAGTGCAGGCGTCGCTATTTTTACTATACTGCGACTAGATGGAAACAAGGACAGCACAATGCAGCAGCGTATACTTTTGATCACCGGATGGGGCGGAGGAACCGGCCTGTTACAGCCTGTACAACATAGCCTAATGCAACACGGCATTCAGGTCGATGTCCTGAACATTTTTAATGCGGCGGATCCGGTACAGTTCCAGCAGCAGCTGGAACGGGCCAAAGGCTATAGCGTGCTGATGGGCTGGTCTCTGGGTGGGCAGCTGGCAACCTTACTGGCCGATGCACTGGCGCAATCCGGACAGGCGCCGCAAGCGCTCATTACTTTGGCTTCGAATCCGTGTTTTGTTGCGCAAGACGCGTGGCCCCACGGGATGGTTCCCGAGACTTTTCAGCAGTTTAAACAGGGCTTTGCCAAAGATGCGGCCGCGACCTTAAAACGTTTTGGTTATCTGGTCTGTCAGGGTAGTGCCCAGAGCCGGCAGGATTTACAGAAATTACAAAGTTTAATCCAGCCGCAATCTCTAACCTTGTTAAAACAGGGATTAGCTTTGCTGGAACAGCTTAATCTGGTGACCATCTTAAAAAATTATCCGGCTCCACAATATCATTTGCTGGCACATGAAGATCAGCTGGTTCCTTGCCAAGTTGCAGAAGATTTACAGAATTTAGCTGCAACAAATCTTCAGGTGGAAGTGATTTCTGGCTCGCATGGCATCCCGTTGTTTGAAACAGATGTGGTTACACAGAAAATTATTGACTATTTAAAGCAACTCTCCTGACCCTTCAGCGGAAATGATAATTCCCGCAATTTCTTTTTCTGTGTGGCGGGAGTAAGATCGAGCTCATGTAGATTTTAAACCAGACAGGGAGTCCGGGATGACCGATTTATTTGACCAGCAACATCTTTGGCATCCTTATACTTCCATGACCCAGCCGCTGCCGACCTTCAAGGTAAAGCGGGCTTATGGTGCGACCATTGAACTCGCAGATGGCCGCTGTCTGATTGATGGCATGTCATCGTGGTGGTGTGCTATTCATGGCTATAACCATCCTGAACTGAATCAGGCCGTGACCGACCAGTTACAGCAGATGTCGCATATCATGTTTGGCGGTCTGACCCATGATCCGGCCATTGAGCTGGGCAAATTACTGCTGCAAATTACTCCGCCGAGTCTGGATAAGATTTTCTATGCCGATTCCGGTTCCGTGGCGGTTGAAGTCGCGTTAAAAATGGCGGTGCAGTACTGGACTGCGCAAGGCCAGCCACAAAAAACCAATTTTATTACTCCACGTTCCGGCTACCATGGCGATACCTGGAATGCGATGTCGGTCTGCGATCCGGTCACTGGCATGCATCAGATTTTTGGTTCAAGTCTGCCGAATCGCTTATTTGTACAGGCACCACAAACCCGCTTTGATGAAGACTGGAACCCAGATGATATTGCCGATCTGGAGCAGGCTTTGGCCCAGCATCAGCATACACTGGCCGCACTGATTCTAGAGCCGATTGTACAGGGCGCGGGCGGTATGCGCTTTTATCATCCTGAATATTTGCGTCAGGCCAAGCGTTTATGCGAGCAGTATGGTCTGCTGCTGATTTTTGATGAAATTGCCACCGGCTTTGGTCGTACCGGCAAGTTATTTGCTTGGGAACATGCCGGAGTCGAGCCGGATATCATGTGTATTGGCAAAGGACTGACGGGTGGTTATATGACCCTGTCGGCAACTTTAACCAGCAAGCAGGTGGCAGACACCATCAGTCAGGGGGAAGCTGGCGTGTTTATGCATGGCCCAACTTTTATGGCCAATCCGCTGGCTTGTGCGGTGGCACTGAAAAGTACTCAAGTCTTGCTGGCACAGGACTGGCAGGCCAAGATTCAGCAGATTGAACAGCAATTGAAACAGGCTTTAACGCCACTGGCTCAGCTGAGCCATGTACAGGATGTGCGGGTGCTGGGCGCAATTGGGGTGGTTGAACTGACTACGCCAGTCGATATGCAAAGCCTGCAGCAGCAGTTTGTACAGCGGGGCATTTGGGTGAGGCCATTTGGCAAACTGGTTTATGTGATGCCGCCGTATGTGATTTCAGCAGATGAACTGCACTACTTGCTGACCCAGTTGACCGAGGTGGTCCGCCAGATGCAGGAGAATGCCGCATGAGTTTGCTCGACCATTATGCCCAGCAGCTGGAGCAGTTAAAAAGCACTGCCAATTTGCGTCAGTTTCAGTCCAATCTGCAACATGGCCGCACGATTCAGATTCACGGGCAGCGCATGCTGAATCTGTCCAGTAATGATTATCTGGGGCTGGCCAGCGATGTCAGCTTGCGTGAAGAATTTTTTGACTTAACCCCCGCAGCCGAGCGCCGTATGAGCGCCTCATCGTCGCGTTTGCTGACCGGGAACTTCCGGGAATATGAGCAGCTGGAAACGAGTCTGAGTCAGGCCTTTGGCCGTGCCGCCTTGCTGTTTAACAGTGGCTACCATATGAATATCGGGATTTTACCGGCACTGGCCGACAGTAAAACCCTGATTCTGGCCGACAAGCTGGTCCATGCTAGCATGATTGATGGTATCCGTTTATCTTCTGCCAAGGCGGTGCGCTACCGGCATAATGATCTGGCGCATCTGGCCCGGCTGCTGGAACAGTATCATGACGATGCGCAAATTGAACGGATTATAGTCGTGACCGAATCCATTTTTAGTATGGATGGTGATGAAACCGATCTGGCGGCACTGGTGCAGTTAAAGCAGCGTTATCCGAAAGTGATGCTGTATGTTGATGAAGCACATGCTATTGGTGTACGTGGAGAGCAGGGACTGGGCTGTGCGGAGCAGTATGCGGTGCTGGAGCAGGTTGATTTTCTGGTGGGGACCTTTGGTAAGGCCTTGGCCTCGGTCGGTGGATATCTGATTAGCCATCCGCTAATCCGTGACTATTTAATTAACCGCATGCGCCCGTTGATTTTCAGTACCGCGCAGCCACCGCTGAATATGGCCTGGACCCGGTTTATGTTCCAGAAGATGTTGCAGATGCAAGCTCAGCGCCAGCATTTACAGCAGATCAGCCAGGAATTAAAAGCGCAGGTTGAAGCCAAAGGCTATGCCTGTCCATCGACCTCGCAGATTGTGCCGGTAATTCTGGGCGAATCGGAAAAAGCCGTACAAAAGGCACAGCAGCTACAGCAGGCTGGGTTTTATATCATGCCGGTACGTCCGCCGACCGTACCGCAAAACAGTTCACGGCTGCGGATTTGCCTGACCGCGCAGATTCAGTCCAGTGAGCTGGCGCAATGCGTGGCGCTGTTATGATGGACAAGTCAGCGATGTCTGTAAATAAATCACAAGTGGCACGGCGTTTTGCCCAGGCGCATCACAGCTATTTGCAGCATGCGGTGATTCAGCAGCAGATTTGCCAGCAACTGGTTCGGCTGATGCAGTCACATCTAACCAGTCGAAAACTGGGACGGGTGTTTGAAATTGGCTGTGGTACGGGGGCTTTAACCCGTGCGCTGGAGCAGCACTTTCAGGTGCAGCAGTTGCTGCTCAATGATCTGTATCCGGAAGTCCAGCAGCAACTGTTTTCTACTTCCCGAACCGAATGGTGGATTGGCGATGCCGAGCAGATCGCTTTTCCAGAACAGCTGGATGTGCTGATCTCGAGTTCAGCCTTGCAATGGATGCAGAATCTGCAGCAGCTGTTTGCCAAAATCGCCCATGCTTTAAAGCCTTCGGGTTATTTATGTTTTTCTAGTTTTGGTCCGGACAATCTCAAGGAAATTAAAGCCCTGACCGGGCAGGGGCTGGATTATTTCAGCCTGCCGGAACTGCGCCGCTGTCTGGAGTCACAAGGCTTCGAAATTGTGTATTTGTCTGAAACTGTCAAAACCCTGGCTTTTGAACATCCTCGCCAGGTGTTGCAGCATTTAAAAGCCACCGGGGTCACGGGTACCGCTTCCGGGCACCGCTGGACCAAACACAGTTTGCAGCAGTTTTATCAGGCCTATCGGCAGTTTTCCCGGCTGAATGTGGCCGGCCAGCAGGAATATCTGCTCAGTTATCATCCGATTTATTGTATTGCACGGAGCACAGGCTAATGGCACAGATCTATTTTGTCAGTGGAATTGATACCGGAATTGGCAAAACCTATACCACCGGTTATCTGGCCAAGGTCTGGAGTGCTGAAGGACAGCGAACCATCACCCAAAAGCTGATTCAGACTGGCAATACTGATATTTCGGAAGATATCCAGCAACATCGGGAGATGATGGGCTGTGGCTGGTTGCCTGAAGATGACAGCAAACTGACCATGCCCGAAATTTTCACTTATCCGGCATCGCCGCATCTGGCCACCAAAATTGATGGCCGTGAGATTGATTTCAATAACATCCGCCAGGCGACAGAGCAACTGGCAGCGCGTTTTGATGTGGTACTACTGGAAGGCGCTGGTGGCCTGATGGTGCCGCTCACCACGGAAATGTTAACGATTGATTATATTGCCGAGCAGCACTATCCGGTGATTCTGGTCAGTTCAGGACGTCTGGGTAGCATTAACCATACCTTATTAAGTCTGGAAGCGTTGAAGGCACGAGGGCTATCGCTGTATGCGCTGGCCTATAACCTGCAAGATGAATCACAAGATCCGCTGATTTCTAAAGATACTGCTGAGTATTTAAAAACCTATTTGGCCCGGCATTTTCCAGAGGCAAAATGGATTGAGATTCCGGTTCTAGATTAAAACCGTGATAAAAAAAGCCACTCAATTGAGTGGCTTTTTGCTGGGCAGCTTAAAACTTTCTAAAGCTTTTGTTGCCAAATGGTTTGCGTGGCGCATGTTCATCACGCTCTTGACGGCCAAAGCTGTTGCCATTTGGGTTATCACGACGGGCAAAGTGTGTGCCATTCTGGTTTTCACGACGTTCGCGATTACCAAAGTTATCATCACGCGGGCCGCGGGTTGAAGACGTTGGCGCTGCTTCATTGTCACGGCGCTGCTGACGCAAGAAACCACCGCGACGTGCTGCCATCGGTTTTTCCTGCATACGTTCATTACGGCGTTTAGCCATACCGTACAGACCGGTTCCCTGACGTGGTTTCAGCTCAACCGCTTTGGTCAGGTTGTCGATGTCGTTCTTGTCCAGTTCCATCCAGCGGCCGGTACGCAGTTCACGTGGCAGAATTACGGTGCCATAACGGGTACGTAGCAGGCGGCTAACTTTTAAGCCCTGAGATTCGAAAATACGACGTACTTCGCGGTTACGACCTTCTTTTACCACCACCTGATACCAGCGGTTGATACCATCACCACCAATTTCAGAGAAGGATTCAAATTTGGCCGGGCCATCATCCAGTACCACGCCACGTAGCATGTTGTTACGGATTTGTGGTGTGACTTCACCCATTACACGGACCGCATATTCACGCTCAATTTCATTGGATGGGTGCATCAGGCGGTTTGCCAGTTCGCCATCATTGGTGAACAGTAACAGACCGGTCGAGTTGATATCCAGACGGCCGACCATCACCCAGCGATCATTGGCGATTGATGGTAAATGATCAAACACGGTCGGGCGTTGTTCCGGATCGTTACGTGAACAGATTTCACCTTCCGGTTTGTAGTAAATCAGCACACGGCGACGGATTTCATCTTCAATCTGGAAGCTGA
Organism: Acinetobacter sp. YH12155; assembly: GCF_013418255.1. NCBI lineage: Bacteria > Pseudomonadati > Pseudomonadota > Gammaproteobacteria > Moraxellales > Moraxellaceae > Acinetobacter > Acinetobacter sp. YH12155. The sequence continues at coordinate 202,523 of NZ_VPCK01000005.1, read as the reverse complement.
CTTTACGACCATCGATACGAAGCTCATCGCCTGGTTCAATACGCTCACCCACCTGGGCCACTTGGCCATTGACACTTACACGACCAGCGGCAATGACTTCTTCCATATAACGGCGAGAACCCAAACCAACGCGTGCCAGTACCTTTTGCAATTTTTCACTCATGACAGCATAACCTTAGAAATTATCATCAACAGTTCACCTATTCACGATCTCGGTGCCTGGGCATCGAGGTGCATGAAAGCTTCCTTGGCATCCTGCAGGGGAGGCAATTGACCGACAGAGGTCAGGCCAAATGCATTTAAAAATTGTGGCGTTGTGACTAACAACGCGGGTCTTCCAGGGAGTTCCCGGAAACCGGATTCCTTAATCCAGTTCCAGTCAAACAACGTTCTGAGAATCTGACTGTTGTTTGATACTCCGCGAATCTGTTCAATATCTGCTCGGGTCACCGGTTGATGGTAAGCAATCACAGCCAGTGTTTCGAGTAAAGACGGGGATAAACGGGTTGGTCGCTCCGGCCAGGCCTGTGCAATCAGGGGACGATATTTGGCCCGTACCTGAAAACGGAAACCTTGCGCAGTTTCAACCAGTTCAATAGACCGGCCATGTTGCAGCATGGCCAGTTGTTGTAAAAAGACTTTTAATTCTGCCTTGCTATAACGTGCCTGAAATGCTTCTTTCAGACGTGCCAGCGATACCGGTGCATCACTGGCAAAAATAATGGCTTCTAGCTGCATCAGCACTTCATGATGCTGTTCATCACTGGACATGTTAAGGGTTTGCTCTGACATTAGGCCTGTGCTCCCTGAATGGCCAGCGGTGCTTCGACACCACTGGCAACAATTGCCACTTTTTGCTGACGGGTCAGTTCCAGAATCGCCATAAAGGTCACGACCATGCCCATACGGCCCTGGCTCGGCTTGAGCAGCTCGGCAAACGCTAGCACTTCACCGCTTTGCAGCTTTGCTTCAATATAGGCAATCCGTTCTTCCAGTAACACCGGTTCCTGCTGAATCTGGTGAATCACCGGTTCAGGGCGATTAAATACACAAAATAGCGCATCACGTAACAGGCTGGCCTCATGGCCCTCATTACTATACGCCACTTGGCCCAGGCTGACATGGGTATTAAAGGTATCACGCTCTAACACCGGCATTTGCCCCAGACGTTCAGCCGCCTGTTTAATACGTAAATAATTTTCCAGCCGGTCAATCAGTTCCTGCTTCGGATCTTTTTCCAGCTCGCTGATGGCTTTGGGTTTCGGCAGCAGCAAACGCGATTTTAAATCGGCCAGCAGGGCAGCCATCACCATATAATCTGCGGTCAGCTCAATATTCAGGGATTTCATCGCATCCATATAAGCCAAATACTGAGAGGCAATCGGTGCGATATCAACCTGTAGCAGGTCAAAGCCGTTTTTTTGAATCAGGTAAATCAGAAAGTCGAGCGGGCCTTCGAAATGCTCTAACAGAATTTCAAATGCTGCAGGAGGAATATATAAATCCTCAGGAATCGTCTCTTGCCACTCATCCAAAACGCGGATGTGCGGGACTTGGTCCATAGCAGGATGCACAGATTGATTCATTACAGTTTTAGGCCACGCGAATTTTCAAAGGCATGAAAAGAGCTTTACATTCGATCTCACATCGAAAAGAAAGCATGGGGTTAATTGCGCGTAGTTTAATGGAAATTGACCATGAAATAAATTACCCAAATGACTAAAAGCGAAAAAAAGCAAAAGTAGATGGCAATTCTGCAGCGAAAAAGCAGGAAAAATCACGTTCAATACAGTAGAAGATATGGCCTAAAAGCGCATACAGATAAGGGTTTTAGCAAGAAAAACTCACCTCAGATCAAACACGTGATAAAGCGGACTGCTCAAGCTGTTCCAGCAGTTGCTGACACATTTCACGGCTGCACAGGTTCTGGTGGCCTAATCTTAAGGACAGGATATAGGCCTCTTCAACACTCGACAGCAGATGATACACCTGCTGTCCGATAGAGAGCACGGCAGCCGGGTTGGGTATTGCATCCAGCAGTAGAACCTCAGCTTCCAGAGACCAGGGCTGAGTCGCATAGATTAGCTGGCTTTTTGGAAACTCGCGCAGATTCAGCAACAGATAAAATAAATCCATACCGTTTCCTCCTGAGGTGGCGCTGAGCGCCGTTATTCAAACGAACTCACATCACCAATACCACGACGGATAATTTCCGGCTGATCACCAGATAAATCGACAATACTGGTGGTGGTTAAAGTCCCCAGGCCACTATCAATAAATACATCAATACGTTTACCAAGCTGCATTTCAATATCATAAGGATCATCCAGTGGATCATCCTGCCCCGGTAAAATCAGGGTGGAGGTCAAGAGCGGTTCATCCAGCTCTTTCAGTAACATTTGGCAAACCGGATTGCTCGGAATACGCAGGCCAATGGTTTTCTTTTTCGGGTGCATCAGACGGCGCGGCACTTCACTGGTGGCCGGTAAAATAAAAGTGGTTACTGCCGGGGTATTGTTTTTTAGCAGGCGATACATGGCATTATCGACCTTGGCATAAGTGGCAATATCGGACAGGTCACAACATAAAATTGCATATTGATGTTTAGGGCTAAGACCACGAATCTGGGCAATCCGTTCCATGGCTGCTTTATTCCCGATCTGGCAGCCAATGGCATAGGCTGCATCGGTAGGATAGACCACCACATCGCCGGCACGAATCCGTTCTACTGCCTGGCTAATTAAACGGGGCTGAGGATTTTCAGGATGAACTCTTAAATGCAGCATATTCTTTTCTCCTGATCTGATGATGATTCGCTTTTCAGACCATTGTACAAAGCTCTGTGTATCCAGAGCGTTGATTTATGTAATTTAATCAAGCATTTCTCTTGCAAATTCATCGCTATGTAAGCTTTTGCCATGCCGGGTACATAAACAGATACAGTCAATAAAGCGTTTGGCATCGCGTGGCAGTTTGGCTTCACCACGAAAATAACGCTGCACCTGGGCATAGACATTGTCTTTAAAGCAGGCACCATCGCCGCCTTCACCGGTCAGGTTATCTAAAGAAACCTGGAATTTGCGTCCAAATGCAGTGGCAAACATCCATTCAATGGCTTGCGGCTTGATTTCGACCTGCTCAAACAGGGCCTGCTGCTCAGCCGTGCGACCATCCGGGGCATACCAGTAGCCTAAATCGGGCTGTTTACGGCGTTCCTCACCGGCAATGGTCCAGTGACTGATTTCATGCAGGGCACTGTTAAAGAAACCATGCGCAAACTGGATGCGGGCAGGGGTGTCTGCGGTGGCGGGAAAATACTCCGGTTCAAAATCACCACGCACCAGGTTGACATTGTGGTGGGAAAACCAGTGATTAAAGTGTAAGATGAGCCAATCGACGTATTCTGATTCTGTCGATAATTTCAACCAGTCCGAGAGTTGCACTTGGTCAGGTGAAATGTCAGAATCGAGCGTTGAAAGTGTGCTAACGAGTGATGAAACATTCACTTCTGTTTGCGGCTGCAACAGATGCATGACTTAATTTACCCAATTGGTCTGTCTAAATAAGTACAAAATTGTATCTTAATCTTTGACAGAGTACTGATGAATTTGTAGAATTGCCGCCTTAATTATGTCAGCAAATACCTTTCCGGCACAGATTGAGCCGTTTAAATGGGCTGAACAGGGCTTTACATGGTCAGGTACCCTGCCATTGTCTCGCTTTGCTCGTATTGCTCGTGAAGCTGTTGGATCAATTGATGATCAATTGATTAACATAGACTGTAAGCTATCAATGGATGCCTATCATCGCATTGCATGGCTAGATGGTCACGTTGAAACACAAGTTCCAATGGAATGCCAGCGCTGTCTGGATACCGTGGAAATTGACCTTGTTTTAGACTTCCATTTAGCGCTTGTAGATGATGAGTCACTGATAGAGCGCTTGGATGAGGATGCTGATTTCATTGTTCTGGGTGAAAGTGAAGCAACTAGCAAAGGTGATTATGATTCACCGGCGACGGCTGATTTACTCGCACTTATAGAAGATGAACTGTTATTGTTGCTGCCTTTGTCGCCTAAGCATGACGCTTGCGAACACAAGCATCAACCTGCCGTTCAGAACGATGTCGAAGAAAAACGGGATAATCCGTTTGATGTTTTGGCAAGTTTGAAGGGTAAACTTAACTAAAAATTATGTTATAATTTTGCGTTAAGACAACTGAATTTGTTCTGATCCATTTTTTCGATCTTTGTAAGGAGCCATCATGGCCGTTCAGCAAAACCGTAAAAGTCGCTCTCGCCGTGACATGCGCCGTTCACATGACGCTTTAACCGAGAATGCATTAACTGTAGACCAAGCTACTGGTGAAACTCATCGTCGTCACCACGTATCTAAAGATGGTATCTACCGTGGTCGTCAATTATTCGCTAAAGCAGCTGATGCTGAATAATTGTTGACAAGCATTAAGCGTCAAGCTTAGTGGAAAAAATGGGAGCGTAAGCTCCCTTTTTTTGTTGTTTTTCGCAATTACTTCACCCGAAAAATAGTGTTAAATTTTCGCACCAACGATCAGCTTACATAAAAAAGAACTGTTGAAGGGGCGTACCCTGTTTAAAACAGCTCTACACGAAAGGATTTTTATATGTCTGCTACACGATTCGAGCAAGCGACAAAAACTGCATTTGTGTTTCCTGGACAAGGTTCACAAAAAGTCGGCATGCTGGCAGAACTTGCAGAACAGTTTGCTGGTGTGCGTGAAACTTTTGCGGAAGCATCGGCCGCAATCGGTTTTGATTTATGGCACATTGCGCAAAGTGGTGAGGGTTTAGATCAAACAGAATTTACCCAGCCGGTTTTATTAACCGCCAGTATTGCATTATGGCGTGTCTGGCTGGAGCTGGGTGGTGTAGCACCCAAATATCTGGCAGGCCACTCTCTGGGCGAATACAGCGCGCTGGTGGCGGCTGGTGCGTTATCACTGGGTGATGCCGTGAAGCTGGTGAATTTGCGTGGCAAACTCATGCAGTCAGCTGTGCCACAAGGCCAGGGCGCTATGGCGGCCATTTTGGGTCTGGAAGATGCCAAAGTGATTGAACTGTGTGCGCAAGCTACCGCACAAGGCACCGGTTCTGTTGAAGCAGCCAACTACAATGCCCAAGGTCAGGTGGTAGTTGCTGGTGATAAAGCAGCGGTAGATGCAGTCATCGCACTCGCCAAAGAAAATTCAGCCAAAGCTATTGCGCTTCCGGTGTCAGTGCCATCGCACTGTTCACTGATGAAACCGGCTGCAGAACAGTTCGCACAAGCTTTGGAACAAACTGCCATTGAGCTACCAAGCATTCCTGTAATACAAAATGTGGGCGCAGCTGTAGCAACTGATGTTGCTCAATTGCGTCAGGCTTTGACTGCTCAATTGTATCAGTCTGTGCAATGGACAAACACTATGCAGTACCTGCAAGACCAGGGCATTCAGTACATTGTTGAATGTGGTCCAGGGAATGTATTGGCGAACCTTGCAAAACGCTTACCTCACATAGAAAAAGCATTCCCGATTGACAGTAACAGTCGTCTGGAGGATGCCTTAAATGCCATTTTAGTGGCTGAAGGGAAAATTGCATGACACAAGAACGCAAAGTCGCATTGGTGACAGGTGCAAGCCGAGGGATTGGTGCAGCCATCGCTCAGCAGCTTATTCAAGACGGTTATTTTGTGGTTGGGACAGCAACTTCTGAAGCAGGTGCAGAAAAACTAAGCACAGGCTTTGGTGAACAGGGTGCGGGTAAAGTCCTGGATGTTCGTAATGGCGAGGCAATTGATGCGCTCATTTCGGACATCGAACAAAACTATGGTCCGGTATTGGTCTTGGTGAACAACGCTGGTATTACCAAAGATAATTTGTTACTGCGTATGTCTGAAGATGACTGGGATGATATCCTCAACATTCATCTGAAAGCCGTTTACCGTTTGTCTAAACGTGTACTGAAAGGCATGACCAAAGCGCGTTTCGGTCGCATTATTAATATTAGTTCAGTGGTGGCACACTTTGCCAATCCGGGACAGGCCAACTACTCTGCGGCCAAAGCAGGGATTGAGGCATTTAGCCGCAGCCTGGCCAAGGAAATGGGCAGCCGTCAAATTACGGTTAACTCTGTTGCACCCGGTTTTATTGCAACAGAAATGACCGAACAGTTAAGTGAAGAAATTCGCAAAAAAATGAGTGAGCAAGTGGCATTAAACCGTTTAGGTGATCCACAAGATATCGCCAATGCAGTGAGTTTCTTGGCTTCTGACAAAGCAAGTTACATCACTGGTACAGTGTTACATGTAAATGGTGGTTTATACATGAATTAAGCTCATGTATAAACTTTCAAAAACTTATAGATTCAATTAAACTAACGGCATTAAAAACGCCACAAGCAATGAGGAGAATTCCTGTGAGCGATATCGAACAACGCGTTAAACAAGCGGTTGCTGAACAACTTGGTCTTAAAGCTGAAGAGATTAAAAACGAAGCATCTTTCATGGATGACTTAGGTGCAGACTCTCTGGACCTGGTTGAACTTGTAATGTCTTTCGAAAATGATTTCGACATCACAATTCCTGATGAAGATTCAAACGAAATTACAACTGTTCAATCTGCAATTGACTATGTGACTAAAAAACTTGGTTAATTAAAGATTTTTAGCAGATGCTAAGAAAAGCCACCCTTTTGGGTGGTTTTTTTATGGCCGGCCGAAATTACATAAGCTTACTTTTATCTAACCAAGCGCAACGCTCTCCTGTGTATTTTTTCGTTATAAAAAGAAAGCACGCAATTCCAAATGATTGATAAAAATCAATTGTATCAAATAAAAGCTGGAGAATAACAATGGGACTTTTTGATTTTGTAAAAGGTATTGGTAAGAAAAACACTGCCCCGGCAGAGCAACAACCGGCTGCACCAGCAGCCCCAGCAGAACCGTCTGCACAGGAAATGGCCAATAAATTATTAGGACATATTAAATCTTTAGGCTTACCAATTACGGGCCTTTCTGTGAACTACAATGGCAAGACCGATTTAGCCACGATTAAAGGGCAGGTACAAAGCCAGGCTGATCGTGAAAAAATTGTACTGGCGGTGGGAAATATTGATCATGTCGCGCAAGTGGATGATCAGATGACTGTGGCAACGCCAGAACCAGAAAGTAAATTCTATACAGTTAAATCAGGCGATACCCTGTCTAAAATCTCAAAAGAATTTTATGGTGATGCCAATCAGTACAATAAAATCTTTGAAGCCAACCGTCCTTTGTTAAAAGATGCGGATGATATTTTCCCTGGACAGGTGTTACGTATTCCGGCTTAAAGATCCAGCATTTTTATAAAAAGACGCGTATCGCGTCTTTTTTGTATTCAAGAGGGTGCGAATTTATATTTTTTATTCGCAGATGAATTCAGCTTATTTATAGTGCTGAAAAAATTAAACCCTCTTCGGAGGGTTTAATCATAAACTTTTACCAGCTCAACGCGCCGCCCGTCTGATAATCCGTCACACGCGTCTCGAAGAAATTCTTCTCTTTACGCAGATCCATCATCTCAGACATCCAGGCAAACGGGTTGGTCACACCGCTAAACTGCTCAGGTAAGCCCAACTGGCTTAAACGGCGGTTACAGATGAACTTCAGATATTCTTCCATCATGCCAGCATTCATGCCCAATACGCCACGTGGCATGGTGTCACGCGCATATTCAATCTCAAGCATGGTGCCTTCAAGAATCATTTGAATCACTTCTTGCTGGAACTCAGCGGTCCACAAGTGCGGGTTCTCGATCTTGATCTGGTTGATCATGTCGATACCGAAGTTCAAGTGCATTGATTCATCACGCAGGATGTACTGGAACTGTTCCGCCACACCATTCATCTTGTTACGACGGCCCATTGACAGGATTTGCGTGAAACCGCAGTAGAAGAAGATGCCTTCAAGTACGCAGTAGAATGCAATCAGGTTACGCAGCAAAATCTGGTCGTTTTCAGGGGTACCGGTTTTGAAAGTCGGGTCGCTTAAAGATTGGGTGTATTTCAGGCCCCAAGCTGCTTTACGTGCGACTGATGGTACTTCACGGTACATGTTGAAGACTTCGCCTTCATCCATGCCTAAAGATTCGATACAGTACTGATAAGCATGCGTGTGAATCGCTTCTTCAAACGATTGACGCAAGATGTACTGACGGCATTCCGGGTTAGTGATGTGACGGTAGATCGCCAGAACCAGGTTATTGGCCACCAGTGAGTCAGCAGTTGAGAAGAAGCCCAGTGAACGCATCACGATGGTACGTTCATCTTCAGTCAAGCCATTTTCAGACTTCCACAACGCGATGTCGTGGTTCATGTTGATTTCTTGTGGCATCCAGTGGTTGGCACAACCATCCAGATATTTTTGCCAAGCCCATTCGTATTTGAACGGCACCAGCTGGTTTAAGTCAGCGCGGCAGTTGATCATACGTTTGTCATCAACCTGTACACGTCCTGCACCCATTTCCAGCTCTTCCAGGCCAGGCGCCACGTCAAGCTGTTCTAGGGAAGCAGATGCTCTTGCCAGCGAATCGGTTGAATTTGCTGATCCGCTTCGAGGGGTTGCAGCGGGTTGTGCAGCTGCCACATGCGTCTGTGGTTGCTCTGCAGCAGGTACCACTTGCGGATTAGCCGCTTTTTGCGGTTCGACGGGCGTAGGCTGGTGTTCAGGAGCAGCCGGTTTTTGCGAATCATCTTCGAAATCGTCCCAACTTAGGATAGACATATCAATTCTCTCTTCGTTGCTTTATATCTTTTATTGGACATCTCACGACGAAGGGGAGATGTCTTACTATACGCTTAATTTGTGAAAGCAAAATTAAGTTTTGCCGATGCTTGTTCTAAAAATGTACGTAGAACACGATCCTCAAGACTTATTTTGCTTTCGCTTCTGTTTGCGAATGGCCAAAAAGGCATAGACCATCGGCGTGTAAAAGAAAATAAAGGAAAAGACCAGAACCGCGAGTCCTAACATATAGTTATGAGTCATATGAGGCATGGTCTTTTCCTGTGTTATTTTCAAATACTTTGGAATCCGCCCCAAACCCCTCCTTTAATAAAGAACGGGCTTCCCGCATATCGAATCTGATTTTGGGAAGTCCCCCTTTGGAAAAGGGGGATTTAGGGGGACTTTTATCAAGCGAAGCTTACTGACAAGCCTCACAATCCGGGTTGTCAATTGAACATGCCATTGGCACGGGTGCCGCCTGTTCAAAACCTTCTTCCGCTGCTGGAGCTGCCGCAGGTGCAGTTTCCTGTGCCACTGCTGCAACCGGCGCCGCAACTGTGGTTGGTTTTACTGCATTCAGTGCGCCCGTGTTAATGGTTGATTTCTCAGCCGATGTTGCACCCAAAGCACGTAGATAATACGTCGTTTTCAGACCACGTAACCAAGCCATCTTATAAGTGATGTCCAGTTTCTTACCATTTGCACCAGAGATGTAAAGGTTCAGTGATTGTGCCTGATCAATCCATTTCTGACGACGTGACGCAGCATCCACAATCCAGCGTGGCTCAACTTCAAACGCAGTCGCGAAGATCGCTTTCAGCTCTTCAGGAATACGCGAAATCTTTTGTACTGAACCTTCGAAGTGTTTCAGGTCGTTGACCATTACCGCATCCCATAGGCCGCGTTCTTTCAAGGCACGTACCAGGTAAGGGTTGATCACAGTGAACTCACCAGACAGGTTCGATTTCACATACAGGTTCTGGAAGGTTGGCTCAATCGATTGAGACACGCCACAGATGTTAGAAATAGTTGCTGTTGGTGCAATGGCCATCACGTTCGAGTTACGCATACCGTCTTTTTGAACTTTGGCACGTAAAGTGTCCCAGTCCAGACGTTGGGTACGATCAACTTCAAACATGCGCTCAGGACGGGTTTTCGCTACCAGCTCTAAAGAGTCGATTGGTAAAATACCCTGATCCCATAATGAACCTTTGAAGGTTTCATAGGTACCACGTTCAACCGCCAGATCACTTGAGGTTTGAATTGCGTAGTAAGAAATCACTTCCATTGATTCATCAGCAAAATCAACTGCTGCATCAGAACCGTAGGCGATGCCCATTTCGTACAGTGCATCCTGGAAGCCCATGATCCCCATACCTACCGGACGGTGACGCAGGTTCGAGTTTTTCGCCTGTGGTACCGCGTAGTAGTTGATGTCGATCACGTTGTCGAGCATACGTACCGCAGTTTTGATGGTACGTGCCAGTTTTTCATGATCCAGCTTGCCACCTTGAACGTGCTGTACCAGGTTAATTGAACCCAGGTTACAGACCGCGATTTCATCTTTGCTGGTGTTCAGGGTGATTTCTGTACACAGGTTAGATGAGTGCACCACGCCCACGTGTTGTTGTGGTGAACGCAGGTTACATACGTCTTTGAATGTAATCCACGGGTGGCCGGTTTCGAACAGCATCGACAGCATTTTGCGCCATAAGTCTTTGGCACGTACTTTCTTGTGCAGCAGGTTCTGTTCTTTCGCTACCGCTTCGTAATGCGTATAGCGCTCAGTGAAGGCCTGTCCAGTCAGATCATGCAGGTCTGGTGTTTCAGATGGCGTGAACAGGGTCCATTCTGCATCTTCAAACACACGTTGCATGAATAAGTCAGGGACCCAGTTCGCTGTGTTCATGTCATGGGTACGACGACGGTCATCACCGGTGTTCTTACGCAGTTCCAGGAATTCTTCAATGTCTAAGTGCCAGGTTTCAAGATAGGCACAGACCGCACCTTTACGCTTACCACCCTGGTTCACCGCAACCGCAGTATCGTTCGCGACTTTCAGGAACGGTACCACACCTTGTGATTTACCGTTGGTCCCTTTGATGTAAGAGTTCAGGGCACGAACTGGAGTCCAGTCATTACCTAAACCGCCTGCCCATTTAGACAGCATTGCGTTATCACGCATTGCGCCATAAATATCGTACAGGTCATCACCAATGGTGGTGAGGTAACAGCTAGATAACTGCGGACGTAGCGTACCTGAGTTAAACAGGGTAGGCGTAGAAGCCATGTAGTCGAAGCTCGACAACAAGTTATAGAACTCAATTGCACGTTCTTCTTTGTTGTCTTCGTTCAGCGCCAGACCCATAGAAACGCGCATGAAGAACAATTGTGGCAATTCGAAACGGATACCATCTTTATGGATGAAGTAACGGTCGAATAACGTCTGTAAACCAAGATACGTAAACTGGTTAGAACGTTCTGGCTGAATGGCAGCGGCCAGTTTTGCCAGATCGAAGTTCAGCAGGTCTTCTGACAGCAGCTCCAGCTCGATACCTTTTTTCAGGAAGGTTTCCAGAGCTTCACCTTCAGGGGTTTCTACTGGTAGACCCAGGAACTCCAGGCCTGTTGCCACTAAGTCATTACACAGCAGGCGTGCAGTAACATAAGTATAGTTTGGTTCCTGTTCAATACGGGTACGCGTCGCCATCATCATGGTGGTTGAGATGTCTGACTCTTTTACGCCGTTGTACAGGTTTTTCACGGTTTCATCGACAATGGCCTGAACATCAATCCCTTCAAGACCTTCAGCTGCAGTGGTGACGGTTGCTGTCAATGCACTTAAATCCAGTGGCTTTAACTGGCCCTGGCTGTCAGTGATCTGTAAGGTCGGGTGATGGTTGGCACCCATCTGCTTACGTGCTTCAGAACGTTGTTCGCGATAGATGACATAAGCACGAGCAACTTTCTGTTCGCCTGTACGCATAAGCGCAAGCTCAACCTGGTCCTGAATTTCTTCAATGTGAATGGTGCCGCCTGATGGTAAACGACGCTTAAACGTGTTCAGAACCATTTCAGTCAGTTGTTCGATACGGTCATGAATACGGCTGGAATCGGCGCTTTGCTGACCTTCAACCGCCAGGAAAGCTTTACCAATCGCTACAGAGATTTTTTCTGCATCGAAAGGGGCCACTTCACCGGTGCGTTTAATCACCTGAAGTTGACCGGGTGTGGATGTGATTACGCTCATGTCAGCATAGCTCCATTGTCATCTATTGTTATGTTTATAGACCATTGAACCGGGCAAAAAATAGGCCACAGTGTTTGAGGAATAAACACAAGACTTAGTGGTTTAAAATTGAATTGAACACAAGATACGGGAAATTTTAGGGTAGATCAATATTGACTTTTCTTTAAATTTTTTGGCGTTTTTTGGATAAAATCTTTTGCAAAAAAATCCCCGATTTGTCCATTCGGCTATAAGCCTTATCGGACACGGGCATAGCATAACAAAGCCGGCATAATCTGCTTATAGATAAACTTGTGGATAACTAAAAATCTCTTTGAACAGTCAGTCACATTCTGATCAATGGCCAAAAGCTGCAAAAAAATTGTACATTTTAAAAAGATTTATGTTGTTGAATTCATGGAATTCAGTTAAAAAGAGAAAAGTATAAGGAATTCAATAATTAATAAAAATATAACAAAAAGCTACTTTGATGTATCAGTTTAGTGAATAGCATCTTGTTTACAATGTAAACGTGTGTATATTGCAGAATATATTTCGACGTATCTACCGGATTTTAAAAGGATAGAATACGTTTAATCAAATAAAGGGGCAGTTCATGAGCCAAGAAGAAAAGTTACCAAAAATTTTAATTGTTGAAGATGATGAGCGTCTGGCACGTTTAACCCAGGAATACCTGATCCGTAACGGACTGGAAGTGGGTGTTGAGCCAGATGGGAACCGTGCCATCCGCCGTATTATCGCGGAGCAGCCAGATTTAGTGGTGCTGGATGTAATGCTGCCGGGTGCAGACGGTTTGACCATTTGCCGCGAGGTTCGTCCACATTATCATCAACCGATTCTGATGCTCACTGCACGTACCGAAGATATGGACCAGGTTCTGGGTCTGGAAATGGGTGCAGATGACTATGTCGCCAAGCCGGTTCAGCCACGTGTTCTGCTGGCGCGTATTCGTGCCTTGCTGCGCCGTACTGACAAAGCCCCTGAAGATGAAGTGGCACAGCGTATCGAATTTGATGACCTGGTCATCGACAATGGTGGCCGCTCGGTAACCTTGAATGGTGAACTGGTCGATTTCACCAGCGCAGAATATGACCTGCTCTGGTTACTGGCTTCGAATGCTGGCCGTATCCTGTCGCGTGAAGATATTTTCGAGCGCCTGCGCGGGATTGAATATGACGGTCAGGACCGTTCAATTGACGTACGTATTTCGCGCATCCGTCCAAAAATTGGCGATGACCCGGAAAATCCAAAGCGTATTAAAACTGTACGCAGCAAAGGATACTTATTTGTCAAAGAAACGAATGGTATATAATCGTCGCGCGTATCTGAGATAGGACGGTTTTTCGTGTTCAAACACAGCATATTCTTGCGGATTTATGCAGGATTGGTGATTCTGGTGGCATTGGTGGCCGTGTTTGGCTATCTGCTGGTTCAGATCATTAACTATCAGCGCGCGCAAGAATATCGTGAATCCCTGACCGATGGTATGGCTTATATCATTAGTGAAGGGGTGGCGCGACAACCCAATGAGCAGCAAAAGCAGGACTGGATTTCAGATGCCTCAGATTTGCTGGAACTGCCTATCTATTATATTGCTGCCGATAAGGTCGAGCTGTCACGGGCCGAACTGAAACGGATTAAAGAGCGCAAGGCTGCGGTACGTTACGATGCAGAAACGACCACAGCCTATATTATTATGGGCCTGAAAAATGACCCGGAACATTATCTGTATATCAAGGCCGATGAAATTACCGAACGGCAAATGAAGGCATTGCCGATCTTTATTCTGGATTATCTGGTCTATTTCCCGGGACAGGAAAAAGAATATCTGGCCCGTATCCAGGATCAGTTCTCTTATCCTATCGACATTCAGAACATTGCCGATTTACCGCTCGACTCCGAGCAAATTGGCCGTTTAAGGCTGGACCACAGCATTATCCTGTATCGGGATAATGCCAGCGTACGTGGCACCACCATCTCCATTATTTCGCCAATGCCGAACTCACCGTCCGAGGTGCTGGTACTTGGTCCGGTACCGCTGTTTAACTGGATGCCATTCCAGCTGGCGGCCGGGATTACCTTGCTAAGTCTGTTTATTCTGAGTCTGGGCATTTATGGCCTGATTCTGCCGATGCAGCGCAAAATCCGTGAAGTAAATTTCGCCCTGAACCGCATGAAAACCGGCGATTTAAACCTGCGTTTACCCATTGACGGTTCAGATGAAATGGCCAGTCTGGCCTCCAGCTATAACAGCATGTCCGATCATATCCAGCGTCTGATTGAAGCCCAGCGCGAGCTGATGCGCGCGGTATCGCATGAACTGCGTACCCCGGTAGCGCGGATTCGTTTTGGGATGGAAATGCTGGCCGAAGAAGATGATTACGAATACCGGATTCAGCAGCTGGACATGATTGATAAAGACATTGAAGCACTGAATACCCTGATTGACGAGATCATGACCTATGCCAAACTGGAGCAGGGCATGCCATCCTTGGAAATTGAAAAAGTGGTGCTGTTTGATGTGCTGGATCAGGTGGTCAATGAAACCGATGCACTGAAAACCGGTAAGGACATTCAGCTGCAAACCATGTCGACCAGTCTGGAAGTCGATGCCGAGCGCCGTTATTTACACCGCGTGGTGCAGAACTTGGTCGGGAATGCGGTGCGTTATTGTGACCACAAGGTACTGGTCAGTGGTGGCGTGACTGCACAAGGCGTGGCTTATGTCTGTGTGGAAGATGATGGGCCGGGCATTCCTGAAGAAGACCGGAGCCGCGTATTTGAAGCCTTTGCCCGTTTAGATGACAGCCGGACCCGTGCCTCTGGGGGGTATGGTCTGGGCCTGTCGATTGTTAGCCGGATTGCCTACTGGTTTGGCGGCAAGATTGAGGTGGATCAGAGCACCACTTTGGGCGGTGCGCGTTTTATTATGTCTTGGCCGGCACAGCGCTTTAGCAAGTCGCGTAAGAAGCAGGGCAATAAAGAAGGACTGGAATCTTAAACAGTGCTTAAAAGATTCAGCTAAAGCGCAGCACACAAGGGTCGTTTGCTGTTCTTTGGTGGGAGAGTTGGGACGGAGGTTATCAGTCATCGTCACCATCCAAAACGAGCAGCGTACTCCCTTCCTGTTCAACCTTTGAGTTGATCAATTAAGTTGCTAAAAAAATAGCCAGTGATGTCACTGGCTATGTTGTTTTTGTATGGAGCAATTATTGAGTCTGTTCTTTGTACAAGCGGTCTGCTTCATCAAAACGCTCAGTAATGCTGCTGCTTGGCGCTTTGCCCAGCAAGCTCACCACAATAATGGCAATAAACGAGCAGACAAAGCCCGGAATAATTTCATAGATACCGGTATCGCCCCAGACATTTTTCCAGAGAATCACCATCACCGCACCCACGATCATGCCGGCGAGTGCGCCATTTAAAGTCATGCGTTTCCAGAATAAAGACAAAATAATCAGTGGACCAAAAGCGGCACCAAAACCAGCCCATGCATAAGCCACCAGGCCCAGCACTTTCGACTCAGGATTACCGGCCATCCAGATTGCCAGCAGGGCAATCAGTAATACCATTAAACGGCCAACCCAGACCAGCTCTTTTTGTGAGGCAGATTTTCGCAGGAACGATTTATAAAAGTCTTCAGTCAGAGTACTTGAACACACCAGCAGCTGACAGCTTAGGGTACTCATCACCGCAGCCAGAATTGCCGCCAGTACAATACCAGCCACCCACGGGTTAAACAGGATTTTGGTCAGTTCCATAAATACGGTTTCAGGGTTGGCATTCACCACCCCGGCCAGTTCCGGATGTTGCTGGAAGTAGGCAATACCAAAGAAACCGGCCGCCACCGCACCACCTAAACACAGGATCATCCAGGTCATGCCAATACGGCGTGCATTTGGAATCGACTTCACCGAATCTGCCGCCATGAAGCGCACCAGAATGTGGGGTTGACCAAAATAACCCAGACCCCAGGCCAGTAACGAGATAATCGCGACAATACTTAAATCACCGACCAGATTCATGGCTTGCGGACGCGCAGCTTCCAGTGCCAGCGTCACTTGAGATAAATCAGAAAAGGTCAGCAGGGTGACAATAGGCGTCAGGATTAAGGCAAAGATCATCAGGCCAGCCTGAATGGTGTCTGTCCAGGACACAGCCAAGAAGCCGCCAATAAAAACATAGCTGATGGTGGCAATGGCACTGATCCATAAGGCCGTGCTATACGACATTTCAAACATACTTTCGAACAAGCGCGCACCGGCCACCATGCCAGAGGCACAGTAAATCGCAAAGAAAATCAGAATCACAAAGGCCGATACAATACGCAGCACTTTTTTCTGGTCATTAAAGCGATTGGAGAAATAATCCGGTAAGGTCAGGGCATTGTGCTGCACTTCGGTATGTACCCGTAAGCGGCCCGCAACCAGTAACCAGTTCAGCCAGGCACCAATAATCAGACCAATGGCAATCCACACCTCAGATAAACCGGACAGATAAATTGCCCCCGGTAAACCCATCAATAACCAGCCACTCATATCCGATGCGCCAGCAGACAGGGCCGTGACAAAGCTGCCTAAACGGCGGCCACCCAGAATATAGTCTGAAAAGTTGGTGGTTGCGCGATAGGCCATCAGACCAATCGCGATCATGGCGACAATATAAAACAGAAAGGTGATTAAGGTCGGATTTAGGGAGCTCATACGGTATCCATATAGTATGTTGGACAGTAAAGGACTTATGGCCTCAATGCGTTCCATGCAAATTCTTGATGGATACTCACAAGTCCTGAAAGATTCAAAAAATGAAGGCGAAATTTAACCATAATTTTGCATGAAATACTGATTTTTCTTTCAGGCAATAAAAATAGACAGCATCCAGGCTGTCTATTTTTGGCTAAAAAGGTGCTTAGTTTTGTCGGCCCATGACCCCACGAATGGTATTCAGAATATCGGCCGGTAATACCACCGTCTTGGCATTTGGCGACTTCGACATATCCTGCATGGCTTTCACATATTGTTCACCAAGCAGATAGGCCACCGGAATTTCTTTATCGCCGACTGCTGTCGTGACCATTTCAATAGCACGTTGCGAAGCTTCGGCCAGCACCACTTGTGCTTCGGCATCACGGCGTGAAGCTTCAAGACGGCCTTCGGCTTCCAGAATGGCTGCCTGTTTTTCACCATCGGCTTTGGTTACGGTGGCACGACGCTGACGTTCTGCTGCCGCCTGTTCTTCCATTGCTGACTGCATTGTGTTGGATGGTTTAATATCTTGAATTTCAACGGTTTTAAGGGTACACACAACACCAAAAAAATAGAATTATTTTTATATCTATATGATAAATAATATTTTTAATACATTTTTTTAAATTCTATATGAAATTCTATATTTTTTTAGATATAAGTTATGAAATTCTATATTTTTAAATGATTCATTTTTCCCATACATTATCTTGAAGTGGGGGAAGTCGGTGGAGTAATTCTGAATAAAAATTTATCCCTTTAATAAAAATGTCCATGAAAAAATTTTCATGGACATAGTAATTGCTAGAAGCGTACTAACGGTTATGAATTTTCAATTACTCTAATTTCTTCTGAATTTAGCCCATAAAGCTCATAGACCATAGAATTGATTATTTGATTTACTTCCTCAATTCTTGCGTATAGTTCCTGAGCTTTTGTTTGTTCAGTCAAGAAGTAATCTTCCCATTCAGATTCTTCGGATAAGGAAAGCTTAACCTTCTTTTTGCGAAGCTGATCAATAAACTCATTAAACGTAAGAGAGTGCCAACTCTGCAAGTCTTTAGAAAAGTCAGTTAGGCTAAACTTTCTTTCTATTACTCGTAAGAATTTTAAGACCAAATCTTGTGCTTTTTTGTTCAACTCAAGGATTAGCTCTGTTTTTTCAATAAATGCCTGAGAGCTTGAAGGTGTTTCAGGCAAAGGAAATGGCTTAAGGTAATTTGTTTTAAAACGGAAAAAACCTCCACTGAGTTCAGTGCTCGTATTTTTTATGAAGAACCACATTAGTTCAGAGTTCAAAATTGCTAGATAGAATTTATCACTAACTGGAAACTTCTTATTTTTAATAAATGAGTAGATCGTTGTAGAGTGATAAAATTCGCCATTCGTGTCGTATGTCATGTTACAACCGAATGAAATTTCTTGAGTCATGATTTTTGGATGTTCGACATTTGAGATGCCTTGATTTCGACTGAATAAAAACCATTCTTTGTCGTTGTTAAACCGTCCTTTTTCTCTCCCTCGTAAGAACCCCTCATTTTCAATAAAATACTGAGCAGCTAGAGGATATACAGATTGAATCCTATCAAAGCTCATAGGCACAGCTTTTCCATTTTCTATATTGTATGGAAATAAGATGTAGTTAGTCACAATAAAAGGTTGATACTTTGCAATTTGATTACCCTTAATTAAAGGCTTCATGAAGGAAAATTCTAATTCAACTTCCTTTTCGAGCATATCTGAAAAAAATAGTCCTACTTCCTTACTAATAGGTTTTATTAGTTTGAGAACAAAGAATTTATCTCCACCACTTGCAATTCCTTGGAAGATTTTATCAAATACATCAGCAACAGTATAAGGTTGTGATTTTAACTTTTGCATTACTTTATAAACGCTTTCGGATTGCAAATCCCAATTATCTTGGCTCAATAGACTATAATCCATTTGATCAAAATCAAAGGGTTCAGAAATTTTGAGGGGGTTAATCTTTTTAAAATAAATTTTTTCTTTTGGTTTTTTGTCTAAATTGATAATACAAGTATAGGTCGATGCATCTTCAAATACCAACTCAGAACCAAAGTGTAAAAGGCTTTCTACCGCTCTATTTTCAGCAAAAAATTTGCGGATACCAACACCAAACTCTGCAATTAAAAATTTATGTGGCAAGATGAACGATACAATACCGTTATTTTTAATTAGTTCTAGTGATTTCTCCATAAATAGGACATAAATATCATAGCTTGAAGTGGCTGAAACGTATTGTTTATTATAATACTCAACCATGTGAGGGTAAGAGTTTTGTAACCCTTGCATTCTGACATAAGGTGGGTTTCCAATAACTACATCGAATCCACCATTAGCAAAAACTTTTGGAAAACTCTCTTCCCAATTAAAAGCTAATTCACCTGCAACATCCTTATTACTAATTAAAGAGTTCCCTTTAAGGATGTTGCTACTAAGATTATTTAGTTTACGTTTAGGTTTGGCGGTTCTAAGCCAAAGTGAAAGCCTAGCTATTTCAACTGCCTCTTCATTAATGTCAACGCCAAATAAGTTGTTTTCTAGAATACTATTTTCAATATCGGGGAATATGAAACTAGAATTAGACATTCGGCTAGTTAATTCATCAATATATTCATGTTCTGCGATTAGAAAGTTTAATGCTTCATTTAGAAATGCACCTGAGCCACATGCAGGGTCGCAGATAGTAATTGATAGCAGCCAAGCTCTATATGATTCTAGGGCTTTAAGTCGTTGAGACTGTTGCTCAAATATTTTGCTATAGTTTTTGGATGATTTGGCAGGTATTTTTACATAGTTGTAATTTTCTTCAACTATGCCCATTTCATTCTTTTTATCCCGACATAACTTTCCAATTGTGTTGTTAATAATATATTTAGTAATGTAGGGTGGTGTATAAAATACTCCATCCTTTTTTCTTTTTGTGGTGGTTTTATCTAATTTTTCACCATTTAACTTAGCTCTAATTTCTTCAATTTCATTTAAAGAGTTCTCAAATATATTGCCTAAGATATTAACATCAATCTCGCTTGCGAAATCATAATCTGAAATCTTCTTGATGTGTTTGCTAAGAACAGTATCATTTATGATTAAGTTGTCTAATAATGTGTCAGCTCTAAATAGCCCCCCATTATATGCAAATATCTCAGTGTTTTCGTCAATATAGCCTTTATCTAAGAAGTTAAAATATTGTTTGAACTTATCGTAGAGGGGCATAAAGATTTTTAATTTTTTTGCTTCTGACCATTCATTTAAAATGTTTATTGAGAAGTTTGGTGGTAGTAATCCACGATCTTCCGCAAAAAATATAAATAAGAATCTATCTAGAAGCTTTTGTGATTTTTGGAAAAGTTCTAGTTCATCTATATTAGTATTGTTGTTAATTAAATCATAAAATAATTCTTTTTTAAATAAACTATAGTCTTTATATAATTGTTTAGAAATAGCTTCTTCTTGGCTTAAAGACTCATTTTTTATTTTAATAGGTAAGTCCGCTATAATTGAATTATGATTCAATAGCAAATATAAATATGAGAACTCACTTTTAGTAAGCGTGAATAAATTAAACTCTACGAAATCTACAGCATTATCAATATAAAATCTTAACTTCTCAAAAGTAGAGGTGATTACATATCTACAATACGGTTGATTATTTTTATAATTAAAAGCCTGCTCAGTGATTTTATTCAAATCTTTTAATTTTGAACTTTTTAACTCAATTACACCAATGGCATGACCATTCTTTAAAATAGCCCCATCAGCTTTTTTTGAACCAATTTGGTTTTTAAACTCTGTTGTAAGGTTATAGTCTGATTGAGGGTTTAAAGTAAATCCAAAAACATTTACAAATAAGTCTTGTAAGAATCCATATTGATAGTTCTCTTCTTTGTTGCTTTTAATATTCTCTTGAATAGTTGGGTCTTGGAAGTGTTTTTTGAAATTATCCCAACTCATGTTAAGACTACGATCATCTAACGATTTTAGATATTTCTTTAGGATGATTGGTTGGTATAATGACATCTTCATTGCCCCGAATGATAACTATATTGTTAATTCAAAATTGAAAAATATTGCTTAAAATTATATATGTAATTTATAATTTGCTGAATTTAATTACATAAGCATTTAAAGCTTGTTTAGCTTCGTTCAATTGCTGTTGCAACAAATGGTTATGATAGATCAGAGAATTATTCTCTTGTAATTTAATCATATATAGATTTTCCAAAGTGGCAAGTTCCGCCTTTAACACTTGGATTTTCTCTTTTTCAGTCTTTTTTAGCACTTTTTTATTTGCACCAATCTCCTTTGCAGTAGCTTTGCCAGTACGAATTTGCTCTGCTTCTTTGATTTTGATAAGAAGACTAGCTAATTCAGGGCGTTGTTTATTTACAGAACCTCTTTTAAGTCCTGCTTCTAATGCTACAGCATCATTATTTATTCTATAAGGCGGTTGCACTATCAAGGTCTTACCATCTATAAGCCTTTGCAGTGCTGCTTCGAGTTTTTCAACTGCTTTAGACATTTTTTGTGACCTCAATCAATGTAATTCGTTTCTCTAGAACTTTATCTATAGATTCAATTTCTATCCGCAACTGATCATGGAAGTAGTTTCCTGACTCGTATTTAGATAGTTGTTTTGCTAAAGCATTTTTTACGATCTCAAGTTTTTTAACTGAGGAGTGATCAAATACAGCATTGTCACACGTTACACATGCTGTTGTATAAGCGAAACCTAGACGATCACAATTAGTATCGAGAGTGCATCCTCCAAGCGGAGTTTCTTTGTAGTGTAACTGACCTGCTTTAATTAATTTTTCAGTATTTTTTCTATCTGAATATAGATTCCTTAATTTGCCTTTTTGAGTTTCTA
This sequence comes from Acinetobacter sp. YH12155, assembly GCF_013418255.1. Lineage (NCBI taxonomy): Bacteria > Pseudomonadati > Pseudomonadota > Gammaproteobacteria > Moraxellales > Moraxellaceae > Acinetobacter > Acinetobacter sp. YH12155. The sequence continues at coordinate 180,857 of NZ_VPCK01000005.1, read as the reverse complement.
AACTTGTTCCTCTAATCCCAAATAAAACATCATCCTGTTCTAGAATATTTAAAAACAGATCAGTGGTGTGCTCTAATCTTTCGTTATTAAACTCATTAATTAAATCAGGCTCGAAGATATAATTGGTGCTATCAACCGCATTATTTCCATAATGTAGAGTCATGTCATAACTGATGTGTTGAAGTTGTTTCTTCAAGGTTGGTACTTTCACTAATCCACTCCTAATAGAATAGACTGTTAGCGTTCTTCTAAACTGGTGAGTTTTAAAACGCCATGATTTCCCAATTTGTAAATCCTCATAGTCATCCCAATCTTCTAAAGGATTAAATGCATATAATTCATCTAAGTCTTCCTGAGTAAATGGTTTTGGATTTAGTAGGCGCTCAACCCAATTATTCATTGCTTGATATACTTCTGATACAGGTATCCCATATCTAGGCTGTTCTTTGCCAGCAAATGAGAACGAGGGGAATAGTGGATAGTTTTCAAGTTCTAAAATATTAAGGTCTGGTCGTCTAAGTTTTGATGGAGCAATAAATTTTTTGTATTCATAGTAGCTTTTATGAATTTCACAAATTACACGTAAGCATTCAACAGCTTTCCCAATAGCACTACTTGTAATCCATGTTGTAGTTCTAAGTCCTGAAACTGTCTTTTTGCTTGTAAGCCCGTTTAGAACATGAATCTCTTGACCATTATAAGTGGTGGTTGTGTAAGCATTTATTGGAAGGTTCTGCATTTCACTGATACGCATACCACTGAAACACATAATCATCATCCCCGCTATGCACTGGAAATGTGAATACAGGGATTTAAAAAGAAATTGCTTTTCTATTCCAAGAGTCTTAAAAAGCTTTTCTAATTTATAACGTGATACTAGATTTTTGAATCCATCCGCATCAAATTCACCTTGAAAATACTCTAGGCTAAATTGTTTAATTTGTTCTATTTGAGAATGATATTGATCAATATAATCTAAGCTTTTGGTAATAATATCAGCATAGATTCTTGTTGGAATTAAAATGGTTTGTTTAGAGTCTGAATCTAAGTCATTCACTATTTTCTCTATTTTCTTAAGGTCTTTATCAGCAAGACCAAAGTTTTCAATTTTGTACTTGAGCTTCGTGTCATTGATTTTATGAAGCTCTTTCAGGTACGTCACTGCTGATCTTTTATTTAGAGCACAGAGATATGTAATCAACTCTTCTACGGCTTCTTTGCACAACCGCATATTGCTAAAATTACATTCATGTTTAAGACAGATATTGGCTATCTTTTTGAGTCTTTGACCTAATTTAATTAATACATTGATTAGTCGTGCAGAACTCCTTTGTTGTGCATCCATCATAACTGAGTAAAGTACCAGTTTAATCTGTTCGATTAAGATTTTTGCAGTTTCAGAATTATTATCTAGCTTAAATATAACTCTTGAGGATGATTGTTTTTTATAGGCATATCCCATTAAATCCCACTCACTGTCCTTATATCTAGACAATGGATTACCTTCATTATCAAATGAAATGATAAAGTCAGGCTGAGGAAGCGAGTTAAAATCACAGTCATTAACAACAGTTAAAAGATGATTTTCAAATTGCTGTTCAATCATGAGTAATCCATTAATTCAGTTATCAAGTCTATTTGTTCTTGCCAATATTCAGCATAATTACCGTCATCAATATCTTTCTGTGCAGATTTAATGATCTCGGCTGTTTCAGGGTATTTATCTACTGTTTGTTCTAAGATTTCATCAATTCTGTATCTGATATAAAGAACTTCATCTTCCTTATTTCTATTGATGGATAAGAAAGTCATTTCTTTAAGAGAAAGTAGCTTTTGAATATCAATATAATCTGCATGAAGAGTATATTTGTCACAGAAAAGGCATGATGTAGGATTGCTACAAGTTGGTTGACTGATATTCTTAAATCCAGTATCTAACTGAGGTTTCTGAACACTACTACATTGCCCTATAGGAGTCGCCTGAGTACCTTCTACTTCCTTAATACTGATCTTTACAGGTACAGGTTTGTTAGTAACCCTTATTCTTTGATAAGAAGCTTTATAGACCGCATTGAAGTATTCGTCCATTTGGTTGTAAAACTGCTCAGGAGTAGCTTCTGTATAAGCATGTTCCGTTGTTTTTGGGAGATTTCCTAGCTTTTCAGCAGTTACTACAGAGCTATTAGAATTTTCATTAAAGTAGTTAGATATAGATGCTCTTGTAGTTGATGCGGATAAAAATCTTATACTTGGGAACTTTGCTTTAAACCAAGTCTGATATGCACATCTGTAATGCTCAACTTTGTATGGAGAAACAAATCTAGTAACTTGATCTTCTGACTTTCTTTCCTGCTCGCTAATTGAAAATAACAGCAATGATGGTTCAAATTCAGAATCAGTAGGCAAGTTATTTAAAACCCATTCTCTAAACTCAAGAAATTCTTTGTTAATAGATTTAAAAGTCAGAGTAAAACTTACAGGGATTGGGTCGCCTTTCGCTGATCTAGGTTTAATTAAATATGTACGTTGTGTCTTGTTTGTTGCTATAGGGTTGTTGAAACTATCTGTTCTCAATTGAGAAACTAAAGTTGGATTTATAGAGCTATCGCAGAATATACAACCTGCAAAGGCATTTACTGCCTTATTAATTAACCTAATTCTAAAAAGGTTAAAGGCTTTATTTCTGTCCTCATAGACTGCTTTATATTTCTCATAGATTGGTATGAGTCTTTCATCTCTGAGAGGTTTTTTGATTACTACATATCTAGCTTTGGCTTGCTCATAATCAAGAAATTTACCATTTTCATCTACAAACATATCGTAGTAATCACTATTTCTATTAGTGTGTGATTCTACGCAACGAATACCTAATTTCTTATCTTCAATGATTAATGGGAAGACCTTGTTTTCCATTAGAAAGGCTTTAATCTTTCTAAAAGCTAAGAGGTTAGCCCTTGAGAAGTTTTTAAGATCATTTTTGCCTACTGGCGGTCTGTGATTATTCTTTTGAAGAGGTACTTGCCAAGCAAGTTTTCTAATTTTGGTCTTATCAATGTCTAGATTAAAACCAATTAGATCGGCAAGTAGAGATTGATTTGTATAAAAAACATTTGTTGTATTCTCATTCTTTAATTCGTGTTGGAAATCTAAATATAACTTCTCTGAATATTTTTTATATAGTTCAAGTTGTGATTGTTCATCACTCCAATTCTGCTCAATATTTAAACCATCTAGTTCTTTATATAATTTGACTAATTGGAATAAAACGCCCTTGATTGTTGAGTGAGTAGCACCTCCAACTAAACGGTATTTTATATAGCGTTGAGTTAAATCAAGATTAGACCTATCTCTTAATGTACTACTTAGAGGTGATACAATGTGCCTAGTACGATTATAGCCTTTTATCCCTTTGCTTTGATATTCTTTGTAGCTAAGTTTGGCACAGTCAAATTTCATGGTTTGATTGGAAATATTGAGCACCAATATAATATTTTGAAAGGGTACAGTTTTATTATCAAAAAACTCATTGAGAGTCATATATACCAACTCTCGTTTTTCATTAAACGCAACGATATTATTCAATTTCATCCCCCTCCTCATTATTGAGGTCTATATCTCCATACAGCATATTTTCAAACTTTTGGTTGGTACTTAGGCTCAGCTCTTCATAACCTGCAAACTGCATATATATGTGAGTGGTTTCAATATTCTTATGACCCATACGTTGTTTGAGATAGAGCATCGCTTGATCAGGTGGACAATTCTGTTTGAGTAATTTACGAAGTAGGTTTAAGCCAAATGTTGCCCTAAAATCATGGAATGAGAAATGTCGAATATCCTCATTATTGACCTTCATTTCATTTTGGAGCTTTCTTAATAATTCACGTACAGCACCACCTATTTGCAGAGAATATTTCTTATCCAAAGAGTGATCTTGTTTCCTTAGAATTTTCTCTACTCTAGAGGTATAGAAAGGATTTCCATATCTAGTTAGAAATACATAATTTTCATCCGATACCCCATAAAAACTCAATTCGGCTCTTTGCATCCACTCTTCTGAATGAACGTAATTCCATAAGCTTTCAACCATAGGCACAGGTATTCGTAATGAATATACAGCCCCATCTTTAGTGTCAATTGTTTTACCAACTTTTATGGAATAGGTGTTGTCGTTTGAATTGATTTTGCCGTTTCTTTTAAGGTCTAAGATATGGTGTTTTTTAATCGTGCATACTGTTTGTAGTCTAGCGCCAGTATGAAGAGCAAAAGCACACATCAAGTAAAGTTCCACTGGAGCTTTCTTTAAATATTTATCAAGAATCTTTTGTTCAGAAACAGCCAAGGGATGAAGGCGACCACCATCAATAATTTCATCAGAAGTAACGGTTCTACTTTTTACTTTAATAGCTAAATCTGTGGTTTCAACTTCTTTAGTATGTCGATCTCCAAATTGACTCTTTTGTGTAATACGTGTCAGTAAGGTTTTATAGGCACGATCTTTTATGTGGTCGCCAAATAACTTGTGATCAATGCAGAATTTATAAAGTTTAATAACATTTCTCATTGATTCACTGGCATAAGAACTTGAGTAAGCACCACTATCAATTTGCTCATGCAGATATTTAAAGTACAAATATGTAGGACGTTTTTCTTGTTCAAATGGAAAGACATCAAAAGGTAATGAGTTTTCTTCTAAAAATCGTAAGTAGTTTTTAAGGTGGTTTGCACGATTAACGATAGTTTCTGAATCTTTATTTTGGGTAATAAGTAGGTCTTGAAAGTAGATTGATGCTATCTGCCATGTTTCCCCATTGCTTTTAATAATTATTGGAAATCTATCAGCTTTGAAGTCATCTACAGTATAGAAGGATGCTGTTTTGTGATCATAGCGTTGAGGTCGGAAGTCTTTAATTAATTTAACTTCTGCTGTTGAAGTTTGAAAGCTAGATTGCATTGTACTTTCGACCCATTTAACCACATAAGTCTATTATACATTTCTATTCTATAAATTCTATATTTTGTTCTATATTTTTTGGTGTTGTGTGGATTTCTATATTATTGGTGTTGTGTGAGGGTAATACCCCAGTCCGCAATATCATCTGAAATCGAGGCTTTTAAACGTGCCTTAATATGGTCACGTGAGGACAGCGCATCATCCAGATCCATTTCACCGACAATAGAACGCAACGAGGTTTGTACCAGGTTCTGAATGGCCCAAGAATAGTTTTCAATCCCGTACACCGCTTTTTCTGGCGTGGTCAGGTTAATGTAGGCCACCGCGTTCATCAGCAGGACGGCGTTATCGCGGCTGATGACTTCCTGAGATGGAATGTCCAGCACAATGTCTTTGGTGGTGACTTTATAGGCCACTTCATCGACATAGGGAATTACGAAGTTCAGACCCGGACTTAGGGTGGTGTGGTATTTACCCAAACGTTGCACAATCCATTTATAGCCTTGTGGAACAATACGCACCCCTTTAAAAATGGTGATGGCCACAAAGGCCAGCAGGGCTAAAACAATAATGGAGCCAGCATTCATTTTATATTACTCACTGTTTTTCGTTGTCATTCTGCAGGCTATGCAACTGCACAACCAGATCATTGCCAAGAATATCGACCACACGCACACGATCACCGACCTGCACCGGACTTAGAGTGCGGCAGTTCCATTCATCAGAACCGAGCACCGGCATCGGAAAACGGACTTTGACTTCGTCATGCTCCAGATTGGTCTGGATGACCATACCAATCTGGCCGATGGTGGCTTCCCGTGACAGGCCGGCTTTGGTTTTATCAATCGACAGTGGTTTAATAAATTTAAACCAGAGCAGGGTACACAGCACCGATAAAATGATCCACATCACCAGCTGCGTGGTGGTGCCCATCATCGGGAACAGCAGATATAAAACGCCCACCATCAGCGCGCCCACGCCAAACCAGAGCGCAGCAAAAGCCGGCAGCAGCAGCTCGGAAAGAATCAGCAAAATGCCTAAAACAAACCAGTGCCAAGGTTCAAGAACAAATTCCATACATCGACTCGTCGCGAATGATTGTAAAAAGAATCATTGATATAGATCAATCTGTATGCTGTTCAATGTAGCAGATGAGAACCGACTTGGATATGAAAAAATCCCCGATGTTAAAATTTGGCTTTGGGTGGTGGTGCCAAAGCGGCCGGAGATTTTTTAAAATCGCTGATGGCTTTTTCAATGGCGCGGATTTTCAGCTGGGCAGCTTTTTCACCTTCTAAAATGGTCTGGTTGCTGGCTTTTAAATCCAGTGTACCAATATGACCAACTTTAGGCTGAATCACCACATTGGCCTGGCGCAGTTCTTCATGAATACTCTGCTGGCCCATAATGTTGATGGTCTGATCGAGCAGGCCCCACATATTCATAGGCGTATTGCCGGTTGGACGCGCGGAAATATCCACTGCAATGACCAGATCGGCGCCCATATCTTTGGCGGTTTTGACCGGAATCGGGCTGACCAGACCGCCATCGACATATTTGGTGCCGCCAATAGTCGCCGGCACAAACACATTCGGAATACTGCAGGAGGCACGTACCGCCTGACCGGCATTGCCTTTAATAAAGTCGGCTTTACGGCCATTGTCCAGACGGGTGGCGACCGCAGCAAAGCGGATCGGGAACTGCTGGATGGCTTTGTTACCGACCTGCTGATTGACATAGTCCTGTAGTTTCTGGCCCAGTACAAAGCCCTGACGGTTCAGGGTTAAATCGCGAATATCGGATTCTTTAAAGTTCAGGGCCAGTTGCTGTAACTGATACGGTGATTTACCGCTGGCATACAGACTGCCGACAAAACTGCCGGCACTGGTGCCGGTTACAATTTTCGGTTTAATGCCGTGTGATTCTAAAACTTTCAGTACGCCAATATGGGCAAAACCTTTGGCACCACCACCCCCTAAGGCAATGGCCACCACCGGTTCACGCGCCTGAATGGGCGTCGGAGTCACTGGGGTTTGTACCGCCCGATCACAGCCGGAAAGTGCCAGCAATAACAGGCCGGCGGTCGAAAATTGCAGTAATTTCATGATTCGATAGGAGATTAATTCAACAAAATATGCGCACATCTCAGCAAAAAAATACGGTTTTGGCTAGTCTTTGGGCCAGCGTTTTTGTAACGGCTTGGCCAGCCAGTGCGGATTTTTGGCAGAAAACTTGCCTTCATAATGCTGATAAATCGCGTCTAAATCCTGTTCATAATGCCCAGTCGGATGAAACACACCAAGAATATGAATGGTCTTATGCGCATAATCAAAAGAGAACATCACAATCGGAATTTGTGCGCCATAGGCAATATGATAAAAACCGCTGCGAATCTGCTCGGCCTGTTTGCGCGTGCCTTCCGGCGCCATCCCGACCCAGATCTGTTCACGTTGCCGGATAATTTCAATAATCTGCTGGGTATGGCCCTGCGGCGCATGGCGAATTACCGGCACCACCCCAATCCACTCCAGCAGCGGTTTTAACGGTGTATTAAACAGGGTATGTTTGCCAAAAATAGTGACTTTTAGCCCCAGTCCGAGCAAAGCAGCGAAGCCATGCCAGGCATCAATATTGGAGGTATGCGGGGATATAATTGCCACCGCTTTGGGAAGGTTGGGAAATTCGCCTTTCAGCTGCCAGCCTTGGGCCAAAAAGAGCGATTTAAAAAAGCCTCGACTCAGGGCGCTGCCGCGGCCAGGCACCTGATCAGGTAAAATAGGAAATTGCTTGGTCATTGTTTTTATGTATTATCCTACTGAAACTCAGCCAAGTTTTACAAAATATTGCGACTTTATTCAATGAGGAAGCAGAGCAAAAATACGCTTTTGTTTGAGCAGTTTTGCCTGGAGCCATCCGCTTGGCCTGAAATAAAAAGGAATGTCCGCTGCTATGCTGAATCTTTATCTGTTGCTGTTTTCCCTGTATTGGGCGCAAGGTCTGCCGGTGGGCTTTATGACCCATGCCTTGCCGGTGATCTTACGGGCGCAAGGGGTATCGCTGGCGCATATTGGCGGTTTTGGCCTGTTAATGTTGCCCTGGTCGATTAAAATTTTCTGGGCGCCGTGGGTGGATCGCTTTGGCCGCAGCGCTCAGGGCCATTACCGTTCCTGGATTATTCCGACTCAGTTGCTGAGTGTCGTGGTGTTAATCGGGCTGTCATTTATCCCGATTCAGGCCCTGAATGAACCGCTGTATTTGTTTGGCTTTTTTGTCGGGCTGTTGCTGATGAATCTGGTTGGGGCCACGCAGGATATCGCCACCGATGGACTGGCGGTGAATATTTTAACTGGCCAGCAGCAGCACTGGGGCAATACCTTTCAGGTGATTGGTTCACGGCTGGGCTTTATTGTTGGTGGGGGCGCCATGCTCTGGGCTTTGGACTGGCTGCACTGGCAGGCCACGTTTCTGATGCTGGCACTGCTGGTATTTTTAAATACCTTGCCAATTTTACTGTATCGAGAACCGCAACATGCAGCCAAAACAGCGCAGAAGACCACGCCTTTTTCCTGGCAGGTCGTGCGCCAGTATCTGGGTTATTTTCGCCAGAGCCGCAGCTTGGCACTGTGGTTATGGGTGCTGCTCAGTTTTAAAATTGCCGATGGTCTGTCTGGCCCATTACTCAAACCGTTAATGGTCGATTTGGGCCTGAGCTTTTCCCAGATTGGTATTTATGTGACCATGCTGGGGGCGTTTGCCGCGTTACTGGGTGCAGGTGTGGCCGGCTTATTGCTCAGGGTGATGTCACGTGCTCAGGCTTTAGTGCTGTTTTCAGTGTTGAAAGTACTGGCTTTAGCCGCCTATAGCTGGCTGGCCTATCAGTATGAACAGCAGCAGGCGGTAGCACTGTGGCTGATTTATCTGATTAATGCGCTGGAAGATGGTATTTCGGCGATGCTGCTGGTGGTGATGCTCACTTTGGTGATGCACTATAGCCGCAAACAGCTGGCCGGCACCGATTTTACCTTTCAGGTGGCACTGATGGCTACTGTCAGTGGTGGGCTGTATAGCCTCAGCGGCATACTGGGCGATCAGCTTGGTTATGCACGCTATTTAATGATGATTAGCGGGATTGCGCTGCTGTGTCTGCTTCCGATTCTGGTCTGGGCCAGAAGCCTGCCAAAAGATGAGGCGCTTCAGCACAAATAAACCCTTAAAAAAGAAAAAAAGCGATCCTGGAGGGAATCGCTGGAGTCGTAACTGGTTTATAAAAAATAATGGCCTTCCACCTTGACCCACAGCCGTTTGCTGGATGAATAGTGGCTGTGCTGATGTTATGCAGTGAGGAGGGCACTTTCTTGGAATTGACCCTGAATATGGGCAGGGAGTGGTGTGCGATCCCGATGACAAGCAGTGTAGTGGCTGTTTATGACATATTTAAGACAGATACAGGCGCTGACGTGCAGACTGTCGAATTCCTGTTCAATCAACTCATAGATCGACGCTCCTGATCAGAAAGACTGACTTTTGAATAAGCAAGATACTCATCAGCTGGTTTGATTGAGTCACTTCGTTCTATAAGGAATCCTGTGATCAACTCGCCAATGACAAGTGGCGTTGGCCAAATCACAGCATCAATCATGCTTCATGCTGGTGCAGCTAAAATTCAAGGCCAATCCATCCTGGTAGAAAACTTAACATACCTAGTAAGACCGCGAAAATTCCATGCTGAAGCTGAGCTAAAAAATTGGCCAGCGCCAGCAAAATTACTGATCTATTTCTTCAATGCCTCATGTTGTTGCCGGTTGATTCCAGCAGAGTGTCATCAGTTTTATAAGTCGCTGATCCAGCAGCCAGAAAACTGTTAGTACCGGACTTATAAAAAAGCATCACCATCGAACTGGAAACCAATGTAGGTTTGGGTGGCAACGCCGTGATTGATCAGTACAACTTGATAAGTCGGAGAATCGAACAAGTCATTATCAGGCCATCAGGCTGAATTATAACGCTCAAAAACCGCTTTAATCAGATACAAAAGCAATAAACAGTTGGAAGATTTGGTTTTGTCCTGCCGGCGCAGGTTACGGATGATCAAGGCTCTTTTGATGATGTGTTTTCAAGGTTGAAGAATGAAACGGAGTATTTTTGCAGCGACTGCACTTTTGAGTATGAATATGGCTTTTGCTGCCGAGGGCAGTCATTTTGACTGGAGCTATGCGGCACAGACTGCGCCGGATAAATGGAGCCAGTTAAAACCGGAATATCAGGCCTGCGCTGGCATGAATCAGGCGCCCATTAATATTGCCCAGACCACACCGGCGCAGTTGCCGCCGTTAAAACTGAACTATGCGGCCAAGGCTAAAACCATTGTGAATAACCAGCGCACGGTTCAGGTCAATTTTGAACAGGGGAATCATTTGGAACTGGACCAGAAAGTCTTTGAGCTCAAGCAGTTCCATTTGCATAGTCCAAGTGAAAACACCATTCAGGGGCAAAGTTTTGCGATGGAGATGCATCTGGTACATGCCACACCTGCGGGTGAACTGGCGGTGCTGGCAATTATGTTTCAGGAAGGTCAGGAAAATCCGAAGCTGAAACAGCTGTGGCAGGAATTACCGCAGCAACCCGGTGAGGCCATTATTTTAAACCATCAGGATGTAGCCGCGGCATTTTTACCGGAGCAACGGGATTATTATCGTTTTAACGGCTCTTTAACCACGCCGCCGTGTACCGAAGGCGTGCGCTGGATTGTCTTCAAACAGATTCAGCAGGCCTCGAGACAGCAGATTCAGGCTTTTTCACAGCTGATGGAACATCCGAATAACCGGCCGGTACAGCCGACCAATGCGCGTCTGGTGCTGGAGTAATCGAATACGAAAAAAAAGCAGATCATCTGATCTGCTTCTTAATTTGGGATGTTTGGTTGTATGGATTAATGCAGGATTTTATCTAGGAACTGCTGGGCACGTTCACCGCGCTGGGTATTAAAGAATTCATCTTTGGTGCAGTCTTCGACAATCTTGCCCTGATCCATAAAAATCACCCGGTTGGCGACCTGGCGGGCAAAGCCCATTTCATGGGTTACACACATCATGGTCATGCCTTCACGTGCCAGCTCGACCATCACGTCCAGTACTTCGGTAATCATTTCCGGGTCCAGCGCCGAGGTTGGTTCATCAAACAGCATGGCAATCGGGTCCATACTGAGGGCCCGGGCAATGGCAACCCGCTGCTGTTGCCCACCAGAGAGTTGCGCCGGAAATTTGTTCGCCTGCGAACTTAAACCAACCCGATCCAGATAGGCCAGCCCTTTCTGTTTGGCTTCAGCTTCCGAGCGGCCCAGTACCTTGACCTGGGCGATGGTCAGGTTTTCGGTAATGCTTAAATGCGGAAACAGCTCGAAATGCTGGAACACCATGCCAACACGGCTACGCAGTTGGTTCAGATCGGTTTTCGGGTCGCTAATCGAAATCCCATCGACCAGAATCTGGCCTTTTTGAAACGGTTCCAGACCATTTACGGTTTTAATCAAGGTCGATTTTCCCGAACCCGATGGTCCACATACCACCACCACTTCCCCCTGACGAATCTGGGTACTGCAATCGGTCAGGACCTGAAAATCCTTATACCATTTGCTGACATTCTGGAGGTCAATCATAATCTTGGGTTCGGTCATACCGTCAGCCTCCTTTGTAGTTTTTTCACTGCATAGGTGGCGATTAAACTCACGCTAAAATACACCAGCCCGGCAAATAGAATATATTGGGTCAGCAGCGCCATTAAATCGCCGCGGACATAATTGGTGCGGAAGAAATCCAGCAGGCCAATGGCATAAACCATGGTGGAGTCCTGAAACAGGATGATGGTCTGCTGTAACAGCAGCGGGGTCATTTTGCGAAAGGCCTGCGGTAAGATAATCAGCCGCATCGACTGGCCATAAGTCATGCCCAGCGCATAGGCAGCCGCAGTCTGGCCTTTGGGAATGGACTGAATCCCGGCACGGACAATTTCAGAAAAGTAGGCCGCCTCAAATAGCATAAAGGCCACGATACTCGACACCAGTGCAGTATCAATGGTCAGGTAATTCCCGGTGAGGGCGGTGTAGAAAAATGGTACCGCAAAATAGAACCACATTAGCACCAGCAGCAAGGGAATCGAGCGGAACAGATTGACATAGCCTTGTGCAAACAGATTCAGTACGCGAATAGAAGACAGGCGCATTAACGCCAGCAGGGTGCCAATTAGAATACCGCCAATGGTCGCCATGACCAGCACTTTTAAGGTAATGGTAAAACCATGCCAGAGCGCCGGCCCGGACAGTTGTAAATCATTTAAAAATGCAGTGAGCCATTCCATTATTTTTCTCCTGCAATCAGGCCGGGAACACGTAAACGTTTTTCCAGCAGGTTCATGCCCTGAATCAGGCAAATATTAATCACAATAAAAATAACGGTGACAATGGTATAAATTTCAATGGTGTTTTGCGTGTACTCACTGATGGTTTTCATTTGCGAGATAATTTCAGCCACCCCGACCAGAGAGGCGACCGAGGTGTTTTTAACGCAGTTGGTCAGCTCCGAGCTTAACGGCGGCAAAATGGTGCGAAATGACTGCGGCAAAATTACATAGCGATATAACTGCGCGGTACTAAAACCCATGGCATAGCCGGCATTGATCTGTCCACGTGGCAGGGCTTCAATACCGGTACGCACCTGTTCACAGACCCGTGCCGCGGTAAACAGTCCCAGCCCGATACTGGCTGAAATCAGTGCTGAGGTATGCGCGCCTAGATCATTCATCCACCAGCTTTTGATGGGTGCTGGCAGGAAATTGGGCACCACATAGAACCAGATAAACAGCTGGATCAGCAGCGGTACATTACGAAAAATGGTGACATAGGCGGTGCCAATCGTGCGGGCGGTTTTGCTGGGCAGGGTTCGCATAATCCCCAAAATGCTGCCCAGTAGCATGGCAATACTCCAGGCCACAATGGCAATCACCAGCAGCCAGCCCAGACCGGCGAGAATCCAGTGCAGATAGGTACTGTCGCCAATGCCGGTAGACTGAAACAGGACACCCCAGTTCCAACTATAATTCATACGTCCTCCTCAAAAACTCAGGTAAAGCATCCGTGTTTACCTGAGTCGGTTTATGTTGGAGTGTTACTGATCACGATCGTGCGGATTGGCAATCAGGTCTTTCAGCTGATCGGACATTTCAAAGTTCAAGTTGATGTTCTTTGGAGGAATTGGCTGTTGGAACCATTTGTTATACATCTGGTTAATTTCACCCGAGCTATAGGTGGCTTTAATGGCATCATCCACCACCTGTTTAAATTCAGCATCGCCTTTACGCAGCATACAGCCGTAAATTTCCTGAATTGGCGCCGTGCCGACAATTACCCATTTGTCTGGATCGGTGGCTTTGGATTTTTCACCGGCCAGCAGAATATCATCCATCATAAAGGCAGCGGCGCGGCCACTTTGTAGCATCAGGAAGGATTCGGCATGGTCTTTGGCTGAAATAATTTCGCCAATACCGAGTTCTTTTTCATGCTGGCGGATATAACGTTCAGAAGTGGTACCGGCGGTGGTGACCAGTTTTTTGCCTTTTAAGTCAGCAAAATCCTGAATGCCGGAATCTTTGGCCGTAAGTAAACGTGAACCTACCTGGAAGAAACCGACCGAGAAAGCCACTTGCTGCTGGCGTTCCTGATTGTTGGTGGTCGAGCCACACTCTAAATCGACCGTCCCGTTAGAGACCAGTGGAATCCGGTTCTGGCTGGTAACCAGGTTGTAGCGGATTTTCAGATCTGGCATCTCCAGTTTCTGTTTTAGCGCTTCCACCACTTTCAGTTGCAGGTCATGCGCATAACCGACCGGCTGATTTGGCGTATCGGCAATATAGGAGAAGGGAATGGATGAGTCACGATAACCCAGCACAATGGTGCCGGACTTTTTGATTTTCTCTAAGGTGCCCGAACTCGAGGCAGCGGCATTGGTGTTGCTATTGGCATCAGCTGGAGCTTTATTGTCACTACAAGCACTGAGGCCAAGCATGAATGCGCTGGCACAAAACAGTGAGGTGAGGGTGCGTTTAGAGGTCATGTACAAAACTCCTTTTGTATTGATTATTGGTCATTTGCTGTTATTCATGGCAATTCCAATCCTGGAACTGATTTATCAGGTAATGAAGCAAATGAGATTGTTTTAATTATCTCTGCACAACGGCATAGCTTCATCTTAAGCGAGATTTCCAGCATTGCTCAAGCGAAATTTTTAACCGTTTTGTTAATGATAAATCGTTATGAAATAACCACTTTTTAGATAAATAGCAGCAAAAAGCATGAATAAAATACAGCAGGAACTGTGCCAGTCTTGGGCCATTAAAGACCAAGATATGACCAAAGTTGAGATAAAACGGTTGGGCGAAGGTGGATGAACCGGCACAGAGATTTAAAACACGCGATTAATCTACCCGTAAGGTATTGATGGCTTCAGTCCAGTGACAGCTGTCACAACGCGGGCAGATCTGCTCGGCACTTTGCAAAAAATCGGTATAGCCACAGTATACGCAGGCGTAATGGGTATGCGGTTTAACGTCGGTGATTTCCTGACAGGCTTTGGGAAACAGGGGTAAACCGTACCGCACCTGATCATTGGAGAAAAACAGGATGCTGAACTTGCCATCATTTTCGAGTAAACCGACTCGTACCTGTCCCAGATGTTCGACCCCTTGCTGGCGCATTTCGGCAAAGAATTCATCGTGCGACATTTTACCGCGTTTAATCTTTTCTAAGACCAGCTCGCCATCTTCGACAATATACAGCGACTTGCCTTCCAGCAGATCTTCAAAGGGCTGGTATTTCATCATTAACCAGGTCACCAGACGATACAGGAAAATCACGATGCTCATGATTAGCAGGGCCTGAATCAGCGGCAGATCTTCGGTGAACATCGGGTCGCCGGCAATTGAACCCAGCGATAGAATAATCGCCAGTTCAAAAATTGACAGCTGGCGCACACCACGTTTTCCAGTCAGACGTAAAAAGATAATGATCATGCTGAACATGAGGATGGCACGCACGCTAATTTCAGCAGCAAAAGCCCAGGTGGTGTCATGAATAAAAATACTGGCCCAATCCATGTGAATGTCCTTTTTATAATCTGTTGGTCTTTGTTGATACTATGCATGAATTGCGGCGGCTGAATGTTTATAGTTGCGTAATAAACTGCAATGATTTGAGTGACTTGGTTAATTCAAAAAATTACCTGATCTGAAGCCATGTAATGTTAAGGCTTATTTGCTCAGGATTTTGCTTTGCTTCAGTTTTACTGAGATGAGTCAAAAAATACTTTCACATAAATCAGGTATAATTTCTCTTTTGCTTTTATCTTCCCTATGCCTTTTGCGCTGAAAACCACGCCAAACATGGTGCTTGAAGTCTCACCACAGCATCAAAAGCTTAATCGTTTAATTGATGAGATTGAACAGCAGAAGCGTTTGCTGGCTGCGTGGCAACATGCCCAAGATGACATTCGTGCCTATAGTCAAAAGGCACTCATGCCTGCGTATCGTGAGTTATATAGCACTTTGTATGAACAGATGAAGACACTTTGGAATGGTCTAAGTAGTTATAGTTTCACGAAATCAAATACAGCATTGGTGGAAGATAAAATCCAAACTTTAGCACGGTTACTACAAGGTTCACATTTGCTGAGTCAAAAGCAGTTAGATGAAGTGGAAAAAATGCATGTCTATTATCAGCAGGCAGATGAATACAGCAAGAAAAAAAACAAGAAGAAAAATATAGACACTTTTGATGAGCCTGAAACTGAAACAGTCCAAGCCGATGATGTATTTGAAGATTGGAATAATGATCAATACCAACAAGCACGTGAGCAAGCCAAGTTAAAACGTCAGCAAGAA
This sequence comes from Acinetobacter sp. YH12155, assembly GCF_013418255.1. Taxonomy (NCBI): domain Bacteria; kingdom Pseudomonadati; phylum Pseudomonadota; class Gammaproteobacteria; order Moraxellales; family Moraxellaceae; genus Acinetobacter; species Acinetobacter sp. YH12155. The sequence continues at coordinate 164,977 of NZ_VPCK01000005.1, read as the reverse complement.
AAACAAGCGCAAGCTGAAAAGATGGTGAATCAATCACTCAAAACTGTGTATCTCAAGATTGCTTCCATCATTCACCCTGATCGTGAGCCCGATGAAGCTAAAAAAGAGGAAAAGACCGAGCTTTTACAACGTACCAATGAAGCATACGAACAGGAAGATTTATTCTTTTTACTGAAACTTCAGCTTGAAGTTGAGCAAAGTAAAAACGGTTCAAACAAAGGTTTAAGCACAGAACAATTCAAGTTTTACCAACAGGCGTTAGAAGCACAAAGCCAGTCCTTAAAACAGCAGATGCAGGAATTGATTAACTCGCTTGTATGGTCAAATAAAGCCAAAATTGCGGTGCAAAAGTCCAAAGGGCAGCTCAATATTGAGCAGTTGTATAAACAGATTGATGCGGATGTGTCGAACGTGAAGCATCAGTTAAAAGCGGAGAAGCAACGGCTGAGTTTTATGGGGAAAGAGAGTGGGCTAGGGATGTTGTTGGAGCATGGGGTTTTGTAAAGAATATAGTTTTTTTGAACTAAGCAAAAAGTTTGTATGCTATTCATTATGCTAAAATATTACAGAAATTGAGATTAGCGTTGAAGTCAGTGAATGAGCAATTTAGATTTAAGCATTTATCAAACGAGTGAAAAATTATCGGCACAACAAAAAAAGTTTAATCGGTTGCTTGAAAAAATTGAGCAATTACAAATGGTATTGGCGGACTGGCAACAAACGCAAAAACAAGTTCAAGAGGATGCAAGAGATGAGCTATTACCTTTATATCGTCAGTGGCACCACGTTTTGTTCGCTCAATTAGAGACGCTTTGGCAATATAAAAATACGCATAAAATCGCAAAAACATATTTAGTGCGTTTAGATGAAAAAATTTCAATTTTAGCGAGTCAGCTGCTTAATAATCCGAATCTTTCTGAACAACAACATGAGTTGACGCTTATCATTGCTCAACATTATGAGCTGATAGAAGAAAGTGCTGATGCTGAAGAAGTCAGCTCTCATATAAATGATCATTTGCATCAAGCGCATGATGCTGATGAAATGATGCAAAAACAAGCCATAAAAGAAATGATAGCAGACCAAATCGGGGTACCCGTAGCTTGGCTTGACTTTGATTTGGATCTCAATAATCTCGACGCGTTTATGGAAAAAGTAAAAGATAAATTAGATCGAGAAGAAGCAAATTTTATTCAAAATCAGCTTAATGAAGATGAGCGTGATGAATATCAAAAGTTTGCTGAAAAGGAAAAAAAGAAAATTTTAAAGAAGCAAACACAGCTTGAAGAAGCGAAAAAAATGGCAGGGCAATCCCTAAAAAGCATTTATTCAAAAATTGCTGCCTTAATTCACCCTGATCGAGAGCAAGATGAACAAAAGCGCATTGAAAAAACCGAATTATTACAGCAAGCAAATGCTGCATTAGAGGAAAAAGATTTGCTTACTCTTTTGAAATTGCGTGTTTTTACAGCGCAAGGTGATCAGGAACAGGCAACAAAAATCGCGAATGAGCATTTGAAATCTTATAATTTATTGTTGGAAGAGCAAGTAGAGAAATTACAATTTGAAATAGATGATATTATTTATTCATTTGATTGGATCGGCTCTGGTTTTTACAAACAGCGTTTTAAACCTGTTGATTTGATAAAAAAATATCAACGCGATTTAGCAGATATTCAAGCAAAACTGTTAAGAGATGAAAAGCGTTTAAATGATTATAAGGATTTTGATTACTTAAAAATTTTACTGAAAAGCAGAGCATTTAGTTGGTCATTTGAGTAATTTTTAGCATTGATTGTCATTCAGAGCATCGTCATTTTGACGATGCTTTTTTATGCACTTTAACCCGCTGATTATTCGCCTTCGCCAAATCCATGCGTCATACCGCCACAGAACAACTCATGTGGCAAATACTTCGCGGCAAGCGATTTATGAATCTTAAATTCCCTCGTCAGCATGTGATCAAACCTTATATTGTAGATTTTTACTGCCATGAAATTGGTTTGGTGATTGAGTTGGATGGCAGTCAGCATGGGACAGATGATGGAAAAGAATATGATGCTGAACGAACCAAGTTTTTAGAGGCGTTGGGTTTAAAGGTTGTACGGTATTGGAATCATGATGTGTTGGGGCTGACGGATGCGGTATTGGACGATTTATGGCAGAGGTGTGCTGAGTTGGAAAATACCTCCCTATGGGAGAGAAAGTAAGTAGTACTATATTAAATTAATTTCTTCAATAAATTCGATATTTAATTCTGCTTCTCGATAAACGTCATGGAAATATTCATCGAATTCTTCTTCATCTAGTTGAGAAATTTCACTTAAATTTAGTGATGTAGTATTAATTTTTATTGAAACGATACCCGAAACATTTAGTAAACGAGTTTCTGAAGCTTTGAATACATGATCGTTCCAATCACTTACATATACAGACCATTCATCATCGAGACGGCTATAATATTCATGTTTATCTATAAAGTATTCAATTTCTGCTTCAACTTCTAAGTTAAAGTGGAAACCAAATTGATCTTCACCATAGTGGATGGGATTATTCAGATCTATATCAATATTATTGCCTGTGTAAGCTGAAGAAATAGTTCCTTCATTTTCATCATTTGAATAAGCAATATCATAGATTTTTTTATCCCAAATTTCCTCACTTATGCAATCTGCTAAAAAATCTTGAATAGTGGGATTTTTAATTTCTGAACGTTGGATGAAAGATAATACATTCCCTATTTGACTATCGATAATGTCTAACCCTTTTAATTTATCCTGTATATCAGTGCTTTGGATAAACATTTCTATGTTTGGAAAAATTATATAATTTGGCAATTTAGAAAAAGTGTTGACTACCTTTTTATCACTAGCAATAATGACCAATTCAGAGCATTTTTTCTTTATTTCTTCAATGCCACGGCAAATAAAACTATCGGGAATATCTTCTCTATTTTTAGGAGATGTTAGTGGAGATGTTCCTTTAAAGTAAGCCTCCAATGCCGAAATAGTTTGATTAGTATCTATCGGTTGTATATTTACATTTAAACCCTTCAACCAAGACTGTGAAAAAGAACTTGCATCTTTATTGATGCTATCTTCTGATTCTTCTATCTTTTTTTGAATATCATTAATAATTTCATGTACTAATGGAGATTTTGGAACTCTTAGAAACTTCCTGAGGCTTTCTTTAAGTTGATGATATTCTTTTAAATAATATTCTAATTCTTGTGTCTCTAATTCTCTTTGTACAACATACGGAGCATGGATAGATAAGAGATCAGCTTTTATTAACCTTTTAAGAGCCAAATAAGAAGCATCTTTTTGACTTTTATTTTTGCCAATACCACTAGTATCTAACGCGATATGAATCATAATTTAAAATAATAAAGGGCTGATTATTCAGCCCTTTATACTATAAATTAGATCGAAATAACAACACCTTAAAGCGCTGCAATTTGCTCCATATTCGCTTTAATCTTCGCTAACTGGTTAGCAAACTCAGCAAGTTTCACTTTCTCACCTTCAACCACAGCTGCAGGTGCTTTTGCCACAAAACCTTCATTGCTAAGTTTAGTGGCAATTTGGTCATGCTGTTTTTCTTTTATATGAGTTTTTTACGATCAGTTTTTAATTAAAAATTAATATATATTAGATAAATACAGTCTTTTCTATCAAATGATGTAGTTTCATCAACTATTATGAGATTATCCTTTAGTTCTTTTGATAGATTAATATAATGTTGGTTGGCTACTCTTACTGATTGATTTTCAAGAAAAACCATAAATTTAAAATATTCTGTAGTGTTGAATTTTGACTTAGTCTTACCATAAAGTAGGTTGTTTAAGTCTTTAGTTATACCATTTCGTTGAGCAGACCCATATTTTGTCCCACCATTAATTGGAATATTACACTTAACTTCTGCTATCAATTTTATAATTTCATTTGAAACAAGATCATAACCATTGGTACTAGGTTTTGTGGATAAAATTTCATCGGTTATTTTTTGTTTTGACTCTTGAGAAAGATGAAACTTTTTTGAAATCCAATTAACAAATGAAATTGTTATTTTCATGGTTAATAGGTTGTTGATATCAGAGAGAGCCATTTTCAAAGAAATTATTTTATCACTATCAAGACGACTATAATAATCATCTTCTGGAAGAGAAAATTGTGTGATAAAAAAATTATTTAATCTACTTTTAAGTTCTTCTTCACGATGATATTTCATAAAAATAAAGGGCTGAATAATCAGCCCTTTATAATACAGAGTAAATTGTAGCCTTTAAAGAATTAAAGCGCCGCAATCTGCTCCATATTCGCTTTAATCTTCGCTAATTGGTCAGCAAACTCAGCAAGTTTTACTTTCTCGCCTTCAACCACAGCGGCAGGTGCTTTTGCCACAAAACCTTCATTGCCTAGTTTAGTGGCAATTTGATCATGTTGCTTTTGAACTTTGTCTAAGTCTTTTTGTAGGCGACCAAGTTCCGCTTTCGGGTCAATTAAGCCCTTCATTGGAACGAATACAGACACATGTCCAACTACAGATGATGAAGACAATGGCGGTTGTTCAGCATCTGCAAGGAAAGTAATGCTTTCAACTTTCGCCAATGCTTTAAATAACGGTTCAATACGTGCGATTTGTGCTTTTTCCGCATCAGTCGTGTTTTGAAGAAGAACAGGCAACAAACGCGCATTACCTAGGCCCATTTCACCACGGATGTTACGTACCGCACCAATCAAACCTTGCAGCCATTGCATATCTGCTTCAGCTTGTTCATTCACTAATGCTTGGTCAGCAACAGGGTACTGTGCGAGCATAATCGTTTCGCCAGAAATGTTGAGTTTCGGCGCAAGTGTTTGCCAGATTTCTTCTGTTAAGTAAGGCATCAACGGGTGTGCCAAACGTAAAGAGGCTTCCATTACAGAAAGAAGCACACGACGCACTTCAGCTTTACGTTCAACCGATACGTTTTCGTCATTCAGAACCGGTTTCGTCAGCTCGACATACCAGTCACAGTATTCATTCCAAATGAACTCGTAAATCGCTTGTGCAGCCAAGTCTAAACGATAGGTCGCAAAGGCTTGATGAACAGCTTGCTCTGCCTTTTGTAAACGGCTTACGATCCATTGTTCAGGCAATTCCCAAAGGTCTTGACGAACGTCTTGACCAATTACTTGATCTTCGCAGTTCATCATCACGAAACGGGTTGCGTTCCAGATTTTGTTGGCGAAGTTACGGTAACCTTCAACACGCTTCATGTCGAACTTGATGTCACGACCGGTGTTGGCAAGCGCACAGAATGTGAAACGAACCGCATCTGTACCGTAAGACTGAATCCCTTCAGGGAATTCTTTACGGGTCGATTTTTCAATCTTCGCCGCTTGTTTCGGGTTCATCAAACCTGTGGTACGTTTTTGTACTAAAGTTTCAAGATCAACACCATCAATCAAATCTAATGGGTCAAGCACGTTACCTTTAGATTTAGACATCTTCTGACCTTCGCCATCACGTACCAAACCGTGTACATACACAGTTTTGAATGGTACTTGTGGCGTGCCATCTTCATTTTTCATGAAGTGCATCGTAAGCATGATCATACGAGCAACCCAGAAGAAGATGATGTCAAAACCTGTCACCAATACATCAGTCGGGTGGAAAGTATTTAAGAAATAGTTTTCTTTGTCTTTCGCTTCGTCACCTGTCCAACCTAAAGTTGAGAATGTCCAAAGACCAGAAGAGAACCATGTATCCAATACGTCTTCGTCTTGGTTCAATTCAACTTCAGGGGCAATACCGTTTTTCGCACGAACTTCTTCTTCGTTACGACCCACGTAAACATTACCTTCTGCATCGTACCAAGCAGGGATACGGTGACCCCACCACAATTGACGCGAGATACACCAGTCTTGAATATTATTCATCCACGCCATGTACATGTTGCTGTACTGCTCAGGCACGAATTTGATACGACCGTCTTGAACCGCTTCAATCGCAGGTTTCGCAAGCGGTGCAATTTTTACATACCATTGATCCGTCAATAACGGTTCAACGATGACACCTGAACGGTCACCGCGAGGTGGTTTCAAGGTGTATGGTTGAATTTGGTCTAACCAGCCTTCAGCTTCTGCTTGTTCGACTAACTTTTTACGTGCTTCAAAACGCTCTAAACCAATGTAGTCTGCAGGGGCAGGAATGGTTTTAGAAATTTGCTCGCCCGCTTTCGCGATGTATTCAAACTCGGCCAACACTTCAGCATTTTTGTTGAAGATGTTGATGATTGGCAATTCGCAGCGTTTACCGACTTCATAGTCATTGAAGTCATGCGCAGGGGTAATTTTTACACAGCCGGTACCGAATTCTTTGTCGACATATTCATCTTTAACGATTGGAACCGCACGACCAGTAATTGGCAGGATGATATTTTGACCGACCAAGTGCGCATAACGTTCATCATCAAGGGCAACCGCAACCGCTGTATCACCCAACAATGTTTCAGGACGCGTGGTTGCAACCACGATGTGATCTTTACCATCGTGCGTGCGAAGTGACTTATCTTCAAAGAAATATTTGAAGTGCCAAAGTGAACCTTGTTCTTCTTTATCAGACTCAACTTCTAAGTCAGAAAGGGCAGTTTGTAATTTAGGGTCCCAGTTCACCAGGCGTTTACCGCGGTAAATCAAGCCTTCTTCGTGAAGTTTTACAAACACTTCTTTCACTGCGTTTGATAAACCTTCATCCATGGTGAAGCGTTCACGTGACCAGTCCACAGAAGAACCTAAACGACGGATTTGACGGGTAATGTTACCGCCAGATTGTTCTTTCCATTCCCATACTTTTTCGATGAACTTTTCACGGCCCAAGTCATGACGGCTAATGCCTTGCGCACCGAGCTGACGCTCTACCACCATTTGCGTTGCAATACCGGCGTGGTCAGTCCCCGGTTGCCATAAGGTATTTTTACCTGACATACGGTTATAACGGGTTAAGGCATCCATGATGGCATTGTTAAAACCATGACCCATGTGCAAGCTACCGGTGACGTTTGGTGGCGGAATCATGATACAGAAAGACTCGCCTTTTTCAGACGGCTTGAAGTAACCGCGCTCTTCCCACGTTTGGTACCATTTTTTCTCGATCTCGGTCGGATCGTAAGTTGTAGCAATATTTTGCGCTGAATCAGTCATAGTTCGAACAGATCAAAAGTAGATAAAAAATTGCATCTATTGTAGCAAAAAAAATGGCGACTTAGGCAGCCTGAATCATTGGCTTGTTTAAGCAATTGGCATCTGCACTTACTCGTCGTATGATGTAGGCAAATAACAATGCGCAAAGTTCGCAGAACAACGACGAAAAAAGCGAGAACAACAATGACCTATTCAATCGCACTAAAATTAAGCCCAGCTACCTATCAGCGTTTTCAGCAGTTACATCAACAGTTTAACCAGGGTAATCCGCACAGTCTGGCCAAGCCTTTAGGCGAGGTGCTGTCACATATTTCCTGTGAAATTGTCGATCAGGTGTTTGGCGAAATTGCCCGGACCAGCAGCTCGCCCGACCGTGAATCGGAAAAAATTGTGCAGCAGGTGATGGACACCGTGCAAAAATATATGCCGTGGTCAGTGTCATTTTTTGGCAATGACCGTCTGGTGCCGATGGTGAATTATCTGCAACAGAAAACCTATGAAAAAGAGGGGCAGGCCTATGTGGCCTATCCGGTCGATAATGTGCTGATTAAAGAAACCTTGGGTTGTGTCGAACAAATCCGGCAGGGCAATAGTGCCTATATCCAGCCAGCCTTTCGGGCTTTTACCCAGATTGTCGATCAGGGCGTGACCAGTCTGGTCCGCGAGCCAAAGAAAATGCTGAAGTTTAATTTTATGGTCGATAAAACCCTGACCGGGGTGATTCAGCTGACTACCCAGCTTGGCTATAAGCGGCTGGAAAAACTCGGCACCCAGTTTGATACCCGCATAACGGAACAGTATTTCAATCATTTTCTGGGCTTTGTGGGCAATGACCCCCAGCCAGAGCGCGGTTACACTGATATTCATCACAACAAATGAACGTATAGAGGGACAGATTCATGGCCAAGCAGGATTTAACAGGAAAAGTGGTGTGGATTACCGGGGCATCTTCCGGATTGGGCAAAGCCTTGGCCAAAGAATGTGCCTTGCAAGGCGCCGACGTCATTCTGACCGCACGCCGTTATGAAGAACTGGAAAAGGTGCGCGTGACTTTACTGAACCCGGAACGCCATGTGTCAGTTTGTGCCGATATTACCGATGAATCACAGGTACGGCATGCTTATGCGCAGGTGTTAGCAGCCAAAGGCCGGATAGACTGGCTGATTAACAATGCCGGTCTTAGCCAGCGCGCGCTGATTCAGGACACCACCATGCAGACAGAACGTGCCATTATGGAAGTCGATTATTTCTCGCAGGTGTTCCTGACCAAAACCGTGTTACCGACCTTTATTGCCCAGAAATCGGGACGGATTGCCTTTGTCTCTAGTGTCGCCGGTTTGCTCGGCACCCAGTACCGTGCCTCTTATTCGGCGGCCAAAGCCGCAATTCATATGTGGGCCAACAGTTTGCGTGCGGAAGTGTCGCAAGAGGGTGTCAAAGTTTCGGTGATTTTCCCCGGCTTTGTCAAAACCAATGTGTCCTTTAATGCCTTAAATGGCGAAGGCAAACCGCAGGGCCATCAGGATGAAGCAATTGAAAATGGTCTGGAGCCGGACCTGTTTGCTCAGACCACGGTCAGTGCCTTGCTGGCGGGAGAGGAATATATTGTGGTTGGTGGCGCCAAGGAAAAACTGGGGGTTTGGGTGTCGCGTTTATCGCCAAGTACGCTGTATAAAATGATCCGTAAAATGAAGGTGAAGTAATACGTTCCAGAGCATTTGACGAGATGAAGACAGATCAGGCCATCAGCTTATTTCTTGATGGCCGTCCCATACGCAAACACTTCCACCATCCCACCTTGCATCCCCAGTTCGGTGGTGCTTAAACGCAGACCTAAAATCTGGGTGGCGCCCATTTTCTCGGCTTCCAGCTTTAAGCGTACAATTGCTTCGCGGCGCGCACGTTCCACCACACTTTCATAACTGGTCAGGCGGCCACCGAGTAAATTCTGCACATTGGCAATTGCATATTTAAAGTAATCATGTGAAATCACCACATTGCTGCTGACCAGTTGGCCGGGTAGGTCGGTGCTTTTAAAGCGGCTGCTGTCGAGCTGGATATAGGCCAGTCGCTGTTCCTGTTCAGCCAGATATTGAAAATGCTTGCGTTCGTTATAACGGCCAAAACTGAAGCCAACGGCAAACAGTACCGCAAAAATCAGCAGCTGCAGGAGCAATCCATCCATGACTTAGTCCTGCGCAGGGAAGGGATCAGGCAGTTTCGGCATGATCGGATCGACAATCACCGCCGTGCCATAAACGAACAGTTCAGATGCACCCTGGGCAATGTTGGAAGTAGAAAAACGGATTCCGACAATGGCATTGGCCCCCATGCTGCGCGCTTTGTCGATCATCCGGTTCATGGCTTCCTGACGCGATTCTTCCAGCAGTTCGGTATAGGCTGTCAGCTCACCACCGACAATATTTTTCAATCCGGCCAGCAGGTCACGGCCGACATGCTTGCTGCGTACCGTGCTGCCATATACCACATCAATTTGCTGGCGAATGGTGTGTCCGGGTACAGATTCCAAATTACTCAGTAACATGTGATGACCAATAACAATAGATTGCTGATGAAGATAGAAAAACTGCGGGTAAAATGCAATCAAAAACATCTCTTTTACAGTTTTATACGGGCAGATGTGCATCCAATCCTTTGGCGAGTCACTACAAGCAAAACATGATTTCTTTGCTCTAATCATCACTGTATTGAACTGCTTTGATCTCATGGATGATCCAGGCACATCATCAGGCAAAGAAAAAGCCAGTCAGCGCGGGGCTCACTGGCTTGATCATCAAGCGATGAGGATGAAATCACCCTGCTGCTTGAGGCTACAACTCAGACAATCTTATTGCTGAGCAGCGCGGCGTTGTTCTGCCACAGACGGCTGCTGGGTCACTTGATCTGAAGTGTTAGCTTTCAGGCCGCCACCTAAGGTTTTATACAGTTCCACCTGATTGTTCAAATTGGCCTGTTCCAGCAATAATAGCCCTTGCTCGGCCGCATAAGAGGCACGCTGTGCATCCAGTACGGTTAGATAGCTGTCAATGCCGGCACGGAAACGGGCTTCCGACAGACGATAGGTGGTATTGGTGGCTTCCACCAGACGGCGCTGTGCGGCAATCCGGTCACCAATATTTTCACGCACTGCCAAGGCATCATTCACTTCACGGAAAGCGGTCTGAATCGACTTTTCATAATCTGATAGCGCAATCTGCTGATCGGTTTCTGAAATGCGGATATTGGCCTGACGTGTGCCCCAGTCAAAGATTGGAATATCCAGACTTGGACCAATTGACCAGACAAAGTTGCCTGATTTGAACAGGTCACTTAAATCGGCCGAGGCATAACCGGCTGAACCGGTCAGGCTGATGGTCGGGAACAGACGGGCACGCGCTGCGGCAATATTGGCACCTGCGGCAGACAGACGGTATTCTGCTGCACGGACATCGGGACGGTTTACCAGCAGATCACTTGGTAAGCCCGCACCAATTGCCGTATTGGAGGTAATGCGGGTAATGCGCTGTGCCGGCAGCAGATTGGCCGGAACCGGTTGACCCACCAGCAGATTCAGCAGGTTTTGTGCCTGCGCCACCTGAGTCTTATAGTTAGCTACATCATTACGCGCGGTTTCGACTGAAATTTGCGCCTGACGTACCGGCAGTTCGCTGTCGATGCCAACGTCAAAACGTTTTTTGTTCAGGTTATACGATTCAAGCTGGGCCTTTAAAGTTTGCTCGGCCAGTTTCAGGTTGGCATTGGCAAAGGAATAGCTGAGCCAGGCCTGAGACACCTGACCAATCAGGGCAATTTGCGTGGCATCACGGGCGCTCTGGGTGGCCAGGAAATTATCCAGTGCATTGTCACGCAGGCTACGGACCCGACCCCAGAAATCCAGCTCATAGGCGGTGACCCCTAAACCTACGTTATAGGAGGTGCTTGGGCCACGACCCTGATTGCTCATGGTGTCCTGACGTAACACGCTGCCACTGGCGCCAATGGTCGGTAACTGGTTATTTTCAGTAATCTGGTACTGTTGCTGGGCACGCTGGATGTTCAGCGCCGCAGTACGTAAATCACGGTTATTGGTCAAGGCCAGATCCAGCACCTGTAGCAGGCGCTGATCGGCAAAGAAATCTTTATAACCCTGTTCTGCAACAGAGCTTCCGGAAGCATTGCTATAGCTGCTCGGAATATTCGCCTGAGCAACCGGCTCTGGCCCGCGCATACTCTGACAGGCTGTCAAAGCAAGCGCAAGGGCAGAAACCGCAATACCACGGCCTGTAAGAGACCATAAGTTTTGCATCACGATACATGCTCCTGATGATTTTGTTGTTTTGGTTTGTATTTAAAGATACTTCGAATCCACACGTAGAATACCGGGATAAAGAAGATACCCAACAAGGTCGAACTGATTACGCCGCCCAGAACACCATAACCGACCGAGTGCTGGCTACCTGCACCTGCACCTGAAGACAGGGCCAGCGGCAGTACACCAAAACCGAAGGCTAAAGTGGTCATGATAATTGGACGTAAACGCATTTTTGCCGCATGTAAAGTGGCTTCAAACAGGTCTTCACCTTTTTCCTGCAACTCTTTGGCGAATTCGACAATCAGGATCGCGTTTTTCGCAGACAGACCAATCACCGCAATAATCGCCACCTGGAAGTAGATGTTATTCGACAGGTTCGGGTTCTGGAACAGCACCATCCCGCTGAAGGTCAGGAACAGGGCACCGACAATACCTAATGGTACGACCAGTAATACCGAGAACGGAATTGACCAGCTTTCATACAGCGCTGCCAGACACAGGAAGACGATTAACAGCGACAGGGCATACAGGAATGGTGCCTGATCACCCGATTCACGTTCTTCCAGTGACAGACCGGTCCATTCATAGTCGAAACCTTGCAAGCCCATGTCTGGCAGCTTGGCAATAATTTCTTCCATGGCCACCATCGCATCACCCGAGCTGACGCCAGGCGCTGGTGTACCCTGAATGTTCATGGAGGATACGCCGTTATAACGCTCTAAACGTGGTGAACCATAAGTCCATTCACCGGTTGCAAAGGCCGAGAATGGTACCATTTCGCCGCGGTTATTACGTACATACCATTGATCGAGGTCTTCCGGCATCATACGTGAGCCTGCTTCACCCTGAACATAGACTTTCTTGACACGACCGCGGTCGATAAAGTCATTGATGTACGAACCACCCCAGGCCATGCCCATGGTGCTGTTAATTTCAGCAATACTCACGCCCAAGGCACCGGCCTGCGCATGGTCCACAATCACGCGGTACTGTGGTGTATCTTCCTGACCATTTGGACGAACCCCGGCCAGACGTGGATCTTTGGCTGCTTCACCTAAAATGATGTTACGTGCCATGGTCAGTTTTTCATGACCCTGACCGCTGGCATCTTTCAGCTGCAGGTTAAAGCCGGCACTCACGCCCAGTTCAGGCATGGCAGGCAATTGCAGTGGCATGATGTAAGAAGCATCTTTAACAATCATGTTCAGTGCCATACCACGCTGGATAATCGCACCGACCTGAGATTCTGGCGAAGTACGTTCTGACCAGTCTTTCAGCTTAATGAAGGCCAGACCTGCGTTTTGTCCAACCCCGGTGAAGGAGAAGCCGGCCACACTAAACACAGACTCGACATGCTCTTTCTCATTTTCCAGGAAGTAGTTGGTCATGGTGCTGACGACTTTGTCAGTCCGTTCCAGACTGGCATTTGGTGGCAATTGCACCAGTGTCATCACCACACCTTGGTCTTCATCCGGCAGGAATGAAGATGGCAGTTTCTGGAATAACAGCACAATCACAACCAGCACTGCACCGTAAATAATTCCGGAGAAAATCTTGCTGTGGGTCATACGGTTCACACCGCCCTGATATTTCACCGACAGCTTGTCAAAGCTGCGGTTAAACCAGCGGAAGAAACGCGCAAACAGACCGTTGCTTTCTGGCTTGTTCGGATCATGCTGTTTCAGCATGGTCGCACACAGGGCAGGGGTAAAGGTTAAGGCTACAATCAGCGACAGTACCATTGCCGTGACCAGGGTCACCGAGAACTGACGATAAATCACCCCGGTCGTACCACCGAAGAATGCCATTGGTACGAATACCGCAGACAGCACCGAGGTAATCCCGATTAACGCGCCAGAAATCTGTTTCATTGACTTTTCAGTGGCTGCCACAGGGTCGAGATGTTCTTCGACCATGACACGTTCCACGTTTTCCACCACGACAATCGCGTCATCGACCAGCAAACCAATCGCCAGAACCATCGCAAACATGGTCAGGGTGTTAATCGAGAAGCCGAACATATTGATGACGGCAAAGGTTCCCAAGACCACCACCGGTACAGCCATGGTTGGAATAATGGTAGCGCGCCAGTTCTGCAGGAACAGGAACATCACCAGGAATACCAGAATAATCGCTTCAATTAAGGTTTTAACAACACTCTTAATCGACAATTCAATAAATGGTGTGGTATCAAAGGCCAGCTGATCGACCATCCCTTGCGGGTAGTTTGGACGTAACAGCTTTAAGCGCTCTTCAACGGCTTGGGCGGTATCCAGCGCGTTGGCACCGGTTGCCAGTTTAATCGCAACACCACCGGCAGGTTTGCCGTTGAATTTGGAATCAAATTGATAGTTGTCTGCACCGAGTTCTACACGAGCTACATCACCCAGACGCACCTGTGCACCTGAAGCAGTATTTTTCAGGAAGATATTGCTGAACTGTCCTGGGGTTTGCAGCAGGCTTTGTGCCGTTACGGTTGCGTTGAGCACCTGACCTTCTATGGCGGGTGCACCACCTAACTGACCGACAGCGACCTGGGCATTCTGGGTACGAATGGCTGTGGCAATATCACTTGGGGTGACTTGCAGGCTGGCCATTTTGGCTGGGTCCAGCCAGATGCGCATTGCATAGGAACCACCAAACACCTGAACTTCACCGACCCCCGCCACACGGCTTAAGGGTTCAGAAATATTGGAGTTAACATAGTCTTTGATGTCATTTGCTGACATGCTGCCATCAGGCGAATAGAAGGCCAGAACTTGCAGGAAGCTGGCGCCTGATTTGGTGACCCTCACCCCTTGACGCTGGACATCTTCCGGCAGCAGGGCGGTGGCAGACTGTAATTTGTTCTGTACCTGAACCTGGGCGATGTCAGGATCGACGCCTTGTTCAAAGTTCAGCGCAATAGACGCAGAACCGTTACCGGCACTGTTCGATGAAATATAACGCAAGCCATCGAGACCATTCATCTGCTGTTCAATAATCTGGGTTACTGTGTTTTCAACAGTTTCAGCCGAAGCACCCGGATAGGTCGCAGAAATGGTGACCGTTGGCGGCGCAATGGTCGGATACTGGGCAATGGGCATATTGGATAGGGTTAGAATACCCGCCAACATGATCACCAGTGCAATCACCCATGCAAAAATCGGGCGATGAATAAAAAATTGAGCCATTGAAGTCTACCCCTTATGTATTTGAAGTAGCTTTTTGTTCAGCTTGAGCATCCGCCTGATCTGCTGGTTGTTTTGCCTTATCTGATGCAGCAGGTTGCTGGGCACCTTGTGGCGCGGCAGCTTGCGGTTGATATGGTTTGGCTACCACTTTCTGTTCCGGCTTGACTTTGGCAATGCCTTCTACAATAACTTTGTCACCGGTTTGCAGACCTTCAGTCACAATCCAGTCTTTGCCCTGAATGCCGGCAGTGGTTACTGGACGTGGTTCAACCACACCTTTGGCATTGACCAGCATCGCCATGGCCTGACCGGTTGGGGTGCGGGTAATGGCAGCTTGCGGAATCAGCACGGCATTTGGAATTACCCCTTGCACAATTTGTGCAGTGGCAAACATGCCTGGCAATAACAGATGGTTTGGATTCGGGAATACTGCACGTAAAGTCACGGTACCCGTATCCGGATTAACGCTGGCATCGGAGAATGCCAGACGGCCTTCAACCGGATAATAGCTACCATCTTCCAGTTTCAGCTTGACTGTGGTGTTGTTACTGCTGTTTAAATCACCTTTACTCAGCTGCTGGCGTAAACGTAGCAGTTCAGCACTCGACTGGTTGATATCCACATAAATCGGGTCCAGACGCTGAATGGTCACTAACGGTTCCTGCTGGCTGGCAGTCACTAATGCACCTGCCGTCACGGTAGAACGGTTGGTCTGACCTGAAATTGGTGCACGTACGGTTGAATAACCCAGGTTAATTTCTGCATTGCGCAGTTCGGCACGGGTGGCCGCGACATCTGCTTCAGCCAGTTTGACCTGTGCCACAATGTCATCATATTCCTGTTTGGAAATGGCATTGCTGCCCACCAATTGACGATAACGGCCTTCTTTGACACGTAAGACGTTCAGATTGGCCTGCTGACGTGCCAATGCTGCACGGGCACTATCTACCGATGCACGGTTGGTCCGTGAATCAATTTCATATAAGGCCTGACCTTCACGTACATAGCTGCCTTCGGTAAACAGACGTTTCTGCACCACACCGCTGGTTTGCGGGCGAACTTCAGAAATTTCAAAGGCAGTGGTACGGCCGGAAAGTTCAACAGACTGCTCGACACTTTGTGGCTGTACAACAATGACCCCAACTTCTGTTGGAGGCATTTGCTGCTGGGCTGCAGCTTGCTGCGCATCATTTGGATCTTTGCTACAACCCACAAGCGCGATGCTTGTGGCCAATGCGCAAGCAGTGAGGGCAGGGGCCCAAAGCTTTGCAGACATCATTCTTCCACCTCAATTAGATTTTTATCTATCTAAAAATTATTCATTGGTTTGCGCTGGCTGTACTTGATCAAGATCAGATAGAGCAGCGTGATCCAGATAAAACTTATGCTCCAGCCTGACAGGACATCTGAGGGAAAATGTACGCCAAGATACACTCTTGAAATTCCCATCAGCAACATCCACATAACAGCACATATTACAATGGCTTTATGTGCGGGATGTTGCATTGACACATAAATTGCAAGACAGCCCAGCGTTGCGGCATAAAAACTATGTGCGCTGGGAAATGAGGCACCATAGCTATTGACCAGATGATACATTTCTGGCGGGCGCTCTCTTGCAATCAGATACTTGAGTATCCAGGCAGTGGCAAAACTCCCCATCAGTCCAATGCTGACCAGCACGATATTTGCATATTCCTTCTGCCTGGCCAGATACAGACACCAAAGACTGGATAAAAATAATACAAATGGCATGCCACCAACGACAGATAATCCCGTCATTAGTGAATTCAACATCTCGTTACGGTGCTGGCTGAACCAGTCTACAATTGCCGAATCAAGGGCAGTGAGCGCTGGAACATAAAGCATTAACACGCTGAAAAAACACAACAAACCACCGAGATAAAGCAAAAAATTAGGCATGCCGAAATCCTGGTTAGTTTAGCTGATCCGAGCGCAGTCCGGTAATGGATTAAAGTGTACTCGCCAGTACACTTCATTTCAAGCCTGTATAAATTATGCTAATTTCTTTTTCAATTCTTTTTAACACATGACAAAATAAATTAACAAATTCCTTAATGATGACCCTTGGCCGGGCCAGATTGTTCTTCAACTTCAACAGGTTGCTTCGGTGGCCAGAAAAAGTCACTGGGCCGGGTCAGGAAATGGGTCATGACCAGTTTGGCCAATGGCTTCCACTGTTCAAAACGTACCCGACGTGCGCGCAGGGCCACAATAATGGTGAGGGTAAAGCTGACAAATAAGTTGGTCAGGCCAATTAACAGTACACCCAGGAAAGACACAATAATCAGGCCAATTTCCGGACTACCGTTGACGTTCATCAAACCCTGAATAAAGTTGGCCGAGGCAAAGGCAATATGCCGGATATCTAAAGGCAGACCCAGAATATAACCAATTGTGCCCATACTGCCGAGCATAACCCCGAACAGGAAATTACCGGCCAGTGCGCCCAAGTTCCGTTCAATATAGGCGGCAAAATGGTCCAGCCGTTCCTGACTCATCCATTTTTTCAGTTTGGCATGTGCCTGTAGCCGTGGCCCGACTTTGCGATACACCGCCATATTATCGAAGTAACCGGCAATCAGGCCCGATAAAAACAGACATACCCCGGCAATGGCTGCATGGGGAATTGCCAGAGAGGTAAACGGATTCAGGTCATGCAGCATTTTGCTGGCTTTGGCATGGTTCATTAAAGGCTCATGCAACGCCGCATCCCACATAAAGGCAATTAGGGCGGCCACCGGAATGGCAATCGAGATATTGCCCAGAATGGCAATAAACTGGGTCCGGATAATATTGATAATCAGCGCGGCCAGCTCGGCAATTTGCGCCATTTTCGAGCCTTTGCGATGCTGTACGGTCGAGGCCAGTGCGGCAGCGGTCATCGCCGGCTGTTTGGTGGCCACGGTAAAGTGCAGCACATGAATCAGCATAAAACCCAGCGAGTAGTTCATGCTGTTAATAAAGGCCTGCATCAGCGGCGCCAGGGTTAAACGTGCCGCCAGCACCTTGAGGGTGGCCATGGTGGCAATAATCACCCCGGCACCGGCAGCCGATTTATACATTTCCATAAAGCCGGCCTTGTCGGTACTTACATAATGTTCACCGGTTTTGCTTGCATTTTCAGTCACCTGCAAGGCCATCAATTCACTGTTGGTGGCCAGCAGGGAGCGGACACTGCGTTCGCTATACAGCGCGGTGGTAATATCGATCAGCAGCTCGCCCATGGCGCTATAACGCACATCATCCTCTTCAACAATCAGGTTTAGCAGTAGTTCAATCCGGTCCAAACACTGTTCCAGTAAAGACAGCAAATAGGTCAGGCTGACACTGACCCCAATCCGTTTGGTGGCCCGGCGAATTTTATGGCTGACGTTACGGCACTGGTCAATCATTACCAGCGCCTGTGAGGCATCCGGTGGAATTACCGCTTCAAATTTGTCGGCACTTTGATGCAGGTTTTTATATTGCACAATGAAATCGTTGATTTCACGGTTCTGCACTAAAAATGGTGATTCGTATTCGGTCAGTTCCGGATGGGCATTAATAAATTCCGGATATAAACCAATTCCGCTGACCCGATAGGACAGCACGGTAATGGCTTTAATGATTTCCTGACGAATCAGTTTTTTATCATCCTGATTACGATGGCCCTGATTCAGCAGGCGAAACAGCTGCTGCCACTGCTGATCTTCAATATCATCCAGCCAGTATTTATCACTGCGCTGATGGAAAATGCGGCGCAGCAAGTCCTGCAGCTGGCTCTGATCATTAATCAGCGGTAAAAAATGCGCCCCTAGGCGCTGGAACAGCTGGCTCCAGAAACCATCTAAAGACAGGATGCCGGTATCGGCATACAGGCTGGTCTGTTTGTACTGGCTGATTAAGCAGAGCACAAAACTTTGTAGGGTATTGGCGGCATTGGGCGTAATCAGCAGGGCATGTAAAAAGGCCTGAAACTTTTCTTGTATTTCTTCGCTATTTTCGGTGTTGGCTGGTCGAATGCGGTTGACCAGCTCAATGAGCAGTTGCTCGTCAAGATCAGCGGGCGTGGTTTCCAGCTGATCCTGCATGTTCAGGAATAGGTCATAAAATTTTATATGCATAGGCAAGGATGAAGCTATTTATTGAATTCGGTGCAGGGCCAGCTTGGCCAGATTGACCAGGGCCTGACGATAGATTGTATCTGGCAAGGCATTTAAGGCCGCAATTGCGGCTTCGGTTTCTTCCGTGGCACGTTGCTGGCAATAATCCAGTGCACCTGACGTCTGTACAATCTCGATAACCTGCGCCAATTCGGAGGTTCCACCCGTAGCAATACTGCGGCGGATAATTTCATGTTGCGCACCTGTGGTATTTTTCAGGGCGGCAATTAAAGGCAAGGTCGGTTTACCTTCCATCAGGTCATCGCCGATATTTTTACCCAGGGTTTCGGCATCTGAGGTGTAATCCAGAATATCGTCAATGATCTGGAAGGCATTGCCAAAATGGCCGGCAAAGACACGTAACGGTTCACGGTATTCCGGCTTGTTGGTTAAAATGGCGGCACCTTCGGTGGCCAGTTCAAACAGGCGCGAGGTTTTGCCGTGAATAATATCTAAATAAGTCTGTTCGGTGGTGTCCGGCTGATGCTGCGATTGCAATTGCAATACTTCACCTTCGGCAATTTCACAGGTGCCGGTCGAGAAATCTTTTAGCAAGGTCATGTTGTCTAAATCGACCAGCAGGTCAAAGGCGCGCGAAATCAGGAAGTCACCGACCAATACGGCGGTCTGGTTATTCCAGGTGGCATTGGCGGTTGGACGGCCACGACGCAAGCCAGATTCATCGACCACATCATCATGCACCAGGGTCGCGGTATGCAGCATTTCAATAATTGCCGCCAGTCTACGTGCCTGTTCCAGATCTTCTGCACCGCAGGCTTTGGCCGCCAGTAAGCACATAATCGGACGCATACGTTTGCCGCCGGCTTCCACCACATGCTTGCTGACCGCCATAACCAGTGCGACTTTTGAGGTAATGCCTTCATTAATAAACTGATCCATCGCGGCAAAATCGGAAGCAACAGGCGCGAGAATATCTTGCTTAAAGTCGATGGTCATGTGAAAGAGAACCTCAATTGTGTCAAGTAACAACGATAGTGTAACAATGAAAAACGTCTGGACAGGAAATCTGCAATCTGCGGTGCGGCCATTGTGGTTGTCGTTATGAAGTACGAGGCAATGGTCTGCTTTCCTGTTCGTGCTGGCGCTAATGGCCTCCCGGTGACAGGCAGCGGTGATAGCATCAGCATGCTGGCGTTTTCGATTCTAACAAGCAATTTGATTAGATCAATGAAAAATGTAGGGTTTTGACCATTTTTGTTGCTTTTCGTTGCATGTTTATAAAATAAACAGCGGGCTGATGCAATATTTTGGCTAAATCTCTTGTTGTTTGCAGCGTTATCCCTTAAAATCTCTGCCCTTGTATAACCCCAGTGGCGTTCGTTTTAAGATCGGTATATCCCTTTACCGGCACGACGACACGGGCATGTTTGGAGTACATTATGTACGCAGTAATCCAAAGCGGTGGTAAACAGCACCGTGTAGTTGAGGGTGAAACCCTTAAAGTTGAATTATTGAAAGCTGAAACTGGCGCAACCATTACGTTTGATGACGTATTAATGCTTGTAAACGGTGATAGCATTCAAATCGGTGCTCCAGTTGTAGCTGGCGCTAAAGTAACTGCAGAAGTGGTTGGCCATGGCCGTCACGACAAAATCCGCATCATCAAAATGCGTCGTCGTAAGCACTACCGTAAGCAACAAGGTCACCGTCAATGGTTCACCGAGTTGAAAATTACTGGTATTTCAGGCTAATCACTAGGAGTAATGAGACATGGCATCTAAAAAAGCCGGTGGTTCTACTAAGAACGGTCGTGATTCGAATCCTAAGATGTTAGGTGTTAAAGTTTACGGTGGTCAAACTGTAACTGCAGGTAACATCATCGTTCGTCAACGTGGTACAGAATTCCACGCTGGTGCAAATGTAGGTATGGGCCGTGACCATACTTTATTTGCTACTGCTGACGGCGTAGTAAAATTCGAAGTGAAAGGTCAATTTGGCCGTCGCTACGTATCTGTTGAATAAGATTCAATAGAACAAAAACCCACAGTTTTCTGTGGGTTTTTTTATGCATGTCGCATCGGGAAAGAGAGCAACCCTGATCTTCATGATGATGGATAAAAAAGAACATTTGATATTAATAAACATACAAAACTTCTTATTTTCTCTAAATTTAGGCACTTTATTTGGTTTAAGATGAGTCCATGAATACATTGCGATATGCAACAATAAAAGGTGAATCTATGAAAATGCTTCGTCAAACCATGTGTGCTATGGCATTGGGTGCTGCAACGCTGGCACCAGTGATGAGTACGACTGTGTATGCTGCGCCTGTGGCAGCATCGGAGCAGCAAGCCACTGCCAATCTGGTCAAACAATTGAGTCATATTAAAAGTATGACCGCCAACTTCGAGCAGACCACCAAAACCAGTGGCAAAGCGCCTAAAAACAAGGGCCTGACTGCCCAGCATATGAATCAGGAATTTAAAGGCGTAATGAAAGTGGCGCGCCCGGGTAAATTCTATTGGGAAACCACCAGTCCGGCCAAACAGACCATTGTGACCTCAGGGAAAACCGTCTGGATTTATGACCCGGACTTGCAGCAGGCCGTGCGTCAAAACCTGGATGAGCAGGTTGCCAATACGCCAGCACTGTTATTATCGGGCAATACCAACCAGATTATGCAGTCATACCGGGTGACCCAGCCAAACAAAGGCAAAACCTATTACACCCTGTATCCAAAAAGTGATGACGGTGCTTTCCAGAGTCTGACCATCAGTTTCGGTGCCAACAAAGCACCAAGCCTGATGATTCTAGAAGATTCCTTGGGTCAAACCACCTATGTGCGTTTTAACAATGTGAAGGTGAACCCGAACATTGCCAACTCGACCTTTAATTTCACCCCGCCAAAAGGCACGGATATTATTGATCAATAAGGGATGATGATCATTTCTTAAAAAGATTTTATCTGTGAAAGCAAAAACATAGAGGAGCCATTTTAATGGTTCCTTTATTTTTAGGTGAATAATCGTCCAATGGCAGGATTGAACGGAAAGTCAATTGAGCGAGTTAGGTCATGCAGATACGCACGAAATGAGAATAAAAATTCTTCTCCTTAAAAATGGTTAAAAATTAACCAAAAATAAGGGTTAATCAGAATCACGGCTGATCTGTCTGCTTTTGCCCTGTGAAAGAATCCACAATTTCTGTGGATAAATCTTGGGATAATTTATTTTTCCCGTTGCATAGGCCGCAGATGCACGATTAGGGTGCAGTCAGGATTTGATTTTATTTTAAAATTATCATCATGAATTTTAATGGAATATTATAAATTTTGGTATGTACTGCTGCGGGTGGTTTTTGGTTGATTTTTCATTTTTTATCGCAGGTTACAGAACTGCTCTAGGATCGAACAGCAGGAGTTTTATATAGTGGTAAATGGCTAAATTGTGTGTATACAACGCCTTAGCGGGGTAAAAACTGCTGAAAATTGCAGCATGAACATAGGGGAAATGCAATGCAACATCTGAAATCAAATCTGCTCACCACGACCATCGCACTGACCACGGTGTTAATGCTAAGCGCCTGTCAGCCGAAGCAGGATGCCGCACCTCAGGTGGAGGCCGAGCAAAGTCAGACTCAGGCAGCTGCCATTCCCGTGATTCAGGCCAAAGTGGTGCCGGTGGAACTGAAACAGCAGCAGCGCTGTGATGAAGAGGGCTGTACCGAATACGATATTCAGACGGTCAATACCAATGTGCCGTGGATCAATGCGTATTTTATGCAGCGGATTAAAAAGGCCGATCCGATTGCATTTAGTGAAGATGCTGCTTCTACTGTGTCAGCATCGTCAGCATCGTCAGCATCGTCAGCATCAGAAGCAAATAGCACAGAAGAACCGAACCGCCTTAGCCTGAGTTCTACCTATGTACGTTATATTGGCCAGCATGGCCGTCTGGCTACCTTTAGCATGCAAAGCTATAGTTATCCGGCCGGGGCGGCGCATGGTATGCATCATCAGGAATTTGTGACCTTTGATTTAAACAGCAAGAAACGTCTGGCCTTGCAGGATATTCTGCTGCCGAATAGTGAAGCCAAACTGGTACAAGAACTGTTTAACCATAATTACAACTGGCTGAATGAGCACGACATCCAGCGTGACAAACTGCGACTGAGTGACAATTTTTATTATGGCGCCAATGGGCTGGTGTTTGTCTATCCATTGTATGAGCTGGCTTCCTATGCAGAAGGCATGCCGGAACTGGAGCTGCCGTATTATGCGGTGGACAAACTGATTAAAGCTGAATATCTGCCAAGTTTGCCGAAGTATCCGGCCCAGTAAATTGTGAAAAAACTGCGCCAGATTGCTGTAATAAGCCCCAGCCGTGAAGCGGATTACTGTATTTTTTAACCCGAAGCGCTTACACTATAGCCAGTTTTTTTCTTTACAAAAGATTGGCTATGATCGACCCGAAATTACTCAGAAATAATATTGAGGCTGTAAATTTAGCCTTGGCAAAACGTGGTGTGCAACTCAATGTAGAAGAATGGGCATCATTGGAAGCTCGCCGTAAAGAAATCCAGTCCAAAACGGAAGCTCTACAGGCCGAACGTAATGCCGGTGCCAAACAGGTCGGTCAGATTAAAAAAGCCGGTGGTGATGCTTCAGAAATCATGGCACGTATGTCAGCCATTGGTGATGAAATTAAAGCAGCCGAAGTGGCTTTAAATGAATTACAGGCAGAAATTGAAACCAAATCACTGACCATTCCCAACCTGCCACATGAGTCTGTGCCGGAAGGTAAAGATGAAGCCGATAACGTGGAAATCCTGACTTGGGGTACACCACGCGAATTTGATTTTGAAATCAAAGATCATACCGACTTAGGCGAATGGATGGGCGGTCTGGAGTTTGAAACTGCCACCAAACTGACCGGTTCTCGCTTTAGCGTTTTAAAAGGGCCATTGGCGCGTCTGCAACGTGCTTTAACCCAGTTTATGCTGGATACGCATACCCTGAAAAATGGCTATACCGAAGCCTATGTGCCGTACCTGGTCAATGCCGATTCTTTACGTGGTACCGGTCAATTACCAAAATTTGAAGAAGACCTGTTTAAGCTGCAGGGCGAAAAAGAGTTCTATTTAATTCCAACCGCGGAAGTGCCAGTCACCAACTTTGTCCGTGACGAAATTATTGATGCCGACCGTTTACCGCTGAAATATGCTGCGCATACCCCATGTTTCCGCAGTGAAGCCGGTTCTTATGGCCGTGATACGCGTGGTTTAATCCGTCAGCACCAGTTTGATAAAGTAGAAATGGTGCAAATCGTTAAACCTGAAGATTCTATGCAGGCACTGGAAGAGTTGACCGGTCATGCAGAAGGCATTTTGCAGGCGCTGGGCTTGCCGTACCGTAAAATCATCCTGTGTGGTGGTGATATGGGCTTTGGTGCGACCAAAACCTATGACCTGGAAGTGTGGGTGCCAAGTCAGAATACCTATCGTGAAATTTCTTCGTGTTCCAACATGGGGGATTTCCAGGCGCGTCGTATGAAAGCGCGTTATCGTGCTGACCAGAAGAAAACTGAATTTGTCCATACCTTGAATGGTTCAGGTCTGGCGGTTGGACGCACCTTATTGGCCGTGATGGAAAACTATCAGCGCGCGGATGGCTCAATTGAAGTGCCTGAAGTGCTACGTCCGTACATGGGTGGTGCAGAATATATCGACTAAATTCAGGTCGATGTACAGGATGCACCAATTTGTGCATAAAATTTGCTTAAGACAATCAGAACTAAATTACTGAGGTAGTGTGTGGATATTTTTCCAATCTCGTTAAAGTTGCAACAGCAACGCTGTCTGATTGTCGGTGGCGGCCATATTGCCTACCGTAAAGCCGGTTTACTGCAAAAAGCAGGCGCTATTATTGATGTGGTGGCGCCGGACATTGATGCCGCTTTACTGGAACTGGTTCAGCAGAGCCAGGGGCATTATGAGGCTGCTGCCTTCAATACTGAAATTCCGCTGCGCCAGTATCGTCTGGTGATTGCCGCCACTGATGATGCAGCAATCAACCGTCAGGTGTTTGAGGCTTGTGAAGCTGAAAATGTGCTGGTTAACAGTGTCGATGATCCGCCACATTGCCGCTTTATGGTGCCGGCCATTGTCGACCGTTCGCCTTTGCTGATTGCAGTGGCCACGAATGGTGCATCGCCGGTGTTGTCGCGCCAGATTCGCACCCAATTGGAAACCAGTATTCCGCATGGCATGGGCAAACTGGCGAGTTTTTCCGGTCAATGGCGTGCTGCGGTTAAGGCCAAAATCCAGAATCCGGATGAACGCCGGATTTTCTGGGAAAACCTGTATGCCAGTCCGCTTAAAGAGCAGGTCTTTAATGACAATCTGCAAGAAGCCAATCGTTTGATTGAGCAGGCCTTGCAGGAATGGACCACGCCAAAAGGCGAAGTGTATCTGGTCGGTGCCGGTCCGGGTGATCCGGAGCTGTTGACCTTAAAAGCACTACGCTTGATGCAGCAGGCCGATGTGGTGATTTACGACCGTCTGGTGTCCGATCCGATTATGGAGCTGTGCCGCCGTGATGCTGAAAAGATCTATGTTGGGAAAGCACGTTCCAACCATGCTGTGCCACAAGAGGACATTAATGCCTTGCTGGTCAAGTATGCGCAGGAAGGTAAACGTGTCTGCCGTTTAAAAGGCGGTGATCCGTTTATTTTTGGCCGTGGCGGTGAAGAAATTGAAGAGCTGTTTGCTGCAGGCGTGGCTTTTCAGGTGGTGCCGGGCATTACCGCAGCATCGGGCTGTTCAGCTTATGCCGGTATTCCTTTAACCCATCGCAACTATGCGCAAAGCGTACGTTTCCTGACCGGGCATTTAAAAGAAGGTTCACCGGAACTGCCGTGGAGCGAGCTGGTCTATGAAAACCAGACTCTGGTGCTGTATATGGGACTGGTGGGACTGGAAAAAATCTGCCAGAAACTGATTGCCCATGGCCAGCGTCCGGATATGCCAGTGGCCTTGGTGTCTAAAGGCACCACACCGGAGCAGAAAGTGGTGGTCGGGACTTTGGCGGATATTGCATCTAAAGTTACTGAACATCAAATTCAGGCACCCACTCTGACCATTATTGGTGAAGTGGTGAAGCTGCGCGAACAACTGCAATGGCATGAGCGAGGATAAAGCAACACAACGTGTTGCCCGAGCGCAAGACGAAGGCTATGCCTGAGTAAAGAGGATAAAGCAACACAACGTGTTGCCCGAGCGCAAGACGAAGGCTATGCCTAAGTAAAGAGGATAAAGCAACGCACTGCGTTGCCCGAGAGCAAGACGAAGGCTGCGCCTGTCAAGTGGCAGCTATGATGAATCATGGTTGCCGGAGATGCAAAAGGGCAATACTGCGTAGCGCTTTAACCCTGACAGCATCCTTGTCCCATCAAGAAAGTTTAATTGCTTAAATCAACCAGATAGTGAGTAAAAAGTGATCCACGTTGTGTTATATGAGCCTGAAATTCCTGCCAATACCGGTAATATTATCCGGCTTTGTGCCAATACCGGTGCTCAGTTACATCTGGTCAAGCCCCTGGGTTTTGAGCTGGATGATAAAAAGCTGAAACGTGCCGGTCTGGATTACCACGAATGGGCACGGATGCAACTGTGGGATTCAATTGAAGACTGTCTGGCCAATTTGGCCAGCAAAGGCATAGGCGTGGATGCGGTGTATCCATTAACCACCAAGGGTACAGAAACCCCGCATACTTCGGATTTAAACCGTCCTGTGGCCTTGTTGATGGGACCAGAAACCCGCGGTTTGCCTGAGCATGTGCGTTTGATGTTCCCACAAGAGCACTGGATTCGCTTGCCGATGGCAGAAAACTCCCGCAGTCTGAACCTGTCAAATGCCACAGCAGTTATTGTTTATGAAGCCTGGCGTCAGCAGGGTTTTCAGCCTTTAAGCTAGGGCAGACCATCAAGATGAATAAAAAAATCAAGATCACTGATCTTGGTTTTTTTATGATGAATTATTTTTCAGTGAGCAGGATCAAGCCGTCAAAACCTGACCTGAAACGTAGAAACAAAAAAAGGTGCCGAAGCACCTTTTTAAATGACTTAAACTTAGAGTTTATCGTCAAATTCATTGTGTTGTGGCGCAGGGTGTTTAAAGCCTTTGGTTTTATAACCCAGGTATAAAATACCGGCCATTGCCCACCATAAACCATATTTCAATGATGTTTCATCAACCTCAAGCCACAGTGCAAACACCGCGATAAAACCACAAAGCGGCACCACCACAAAGTTCAGAATATCTTTAACGTTGCGGGTACGTCCATCACGCAGCGCATAGCGTGAAATGACTGACAGATTGACGAAACTGAATGCAGTCAGGGCACCAAAGCTGATCAGGGAAATCACGAAATCCAGATCCATAAAGCCTGCAGTTAAGGCCACCGCACCGACAATCAGAATGTTATAAGACGGTGTGAAGTTACGTGGGCTGATATGACCAAAGATTTTCTTGTTAATCACGCCATCACGGCCCATCACGTACATCAAACGGGATACACCGGCATGTGCAGAAATACCCGAAGCCATCACCGTTACAATTGCGAAGGTCAGTACATAGGACTGGAACAGTGAACCACCCACCAGCATCAGAATTTCTGGCTGAGTTTCAGCAATATTCTTGAAGTAGCTGCCCGGTTCATTCGGGAAGTAAATCTGCATGAAGTAGGTGCTGACAATAAAGATGATCCCGGCAATTAACGCAGTCAGGAAAATCGCTTTTGGCAGGGTCTTTTCGGTATCTTTTGTTTCTTCTGCCAGCGAGCTTAAGGAGTCAAAACCGGTGAAGGAGAAGCACAGTAAGGTAGCACCGGTAATCAGCGCACCGACTGAGGTCAGCTCATTCCAGAACGGTTCCAGGCTCCAGAGCTGATAACGCTGTTCGGCACTAATCGGGCCATCGGCATTAAAACCGGCCTGCAGTTTGGTAAATACCATCCAGGTAAAGATCGCGATGACCAGAAGCTGGATAAATACGATCAGACTGTTGAAGTTGGCGACAAAACGCGCACCACGCAGGTTGATGCCGGTCATAAACGCGGTCAGCACAATGACCCAGACCCAATGATTGACATCCGGGAACAGCGCTTCCAGATAAATCACGGCCAGAATAATATTCACCATTGGCGACAGCAGGTAGTCGAGCCAGGATGACCAGCCCACCATAAAGCCAACATTGGGGTGAATGGATTTCTGCGCATAAGTATAGGCAGAACCCGAAGATGGGTAGCGGCGAATCATGTGACCATAGCTTAACGAGGTCAGCAAGATTGCAACCAAGGCAAAAATATACGAGGTGGGTACATGAAAATGACTTTCTTCCGATACTAAACCGAAAGTGTCAAATAAGGTCATTGGCTGAATATATGCTAAACCAATAATAATGATGTGCCAGAGCCCTAGCGTTTTTTGCAGTTTAGCTGCCGATTGAGTCCCAGAGATATTTGTCAACGGCGTTATCCTCTTAATCGTTGATCAAGGATCAGTCATGTTCCTAAGGATCGTTTGAGACGAACGATCCCCCCTATCAATAAAACAAAAGTCCGCCAATCTACTCCAAAATGGTTGCTTTTGTCAGTAACTTTTTCAGAAATTTTTAGCAGAAAATATGCCAATCATCTGAATAAATAAGAACTTTTTCTTGGGTATAGTAAAAGCCTGATGCTTAAAAAAACATCAGGCTTCTAGAAATTTTGGCTATATTCGCCTATTTGCTGGAAATTACCAAGCCTTTTTTAAGATAGATTTCAAATCTTCCAGACTGGCTTCTTTCGGGTTGTAAATGATCGAGCCATCGTTTAGGGCTTTTTCGGCCACTTCATCCAGCTGTGCTTCTGTAACCTTGCTGGTTTCACTCAAGGTGCGTGGCAATTTGGTCATGGCATACAGACGGTCGCGCATGGTCAGCAGGGTAGCAATGGCTTTATCGGCACGCAGATGCGCCGGAGTCTGGGCATAAATATCCGGGCCGGCCAATGGCAGCAGCAGTTCGGCAATTTTGTCGCCATTGACATCTTTGTTGTATTCCAGCACATAGGGTAAGAACAGGTTCATGCACAGTCCATGCGGCAGATGAGCCACTGCACCTAAGGCATGCCCGAGGGAATGTACCAGACCCACCATCGAATTGGAGAAGGCAATACCAGCCATGGTCGAGGCCTGTGCCAGTTCCAGACGGCCATAGGCATCGCTTGGATTGTCCAGCACTTTAAACAGGTTATTGCTGATTTTCTTGATCGCGGCGGTGGCATAGGCATCCGAAATCGGATTCGAGGCCATGCAGCTATAGGCTTCAACCGCATGAGTCATGGCATCCATAGCTGTCATTGCCGTTAAATGCGGTGGCAGGGTCTGGGTCATGCGCGGGTCCAGAATCGCGGCATGCGGCATCAGGTAATAAGAGGCGAATGGCATTTTGACATTCTTTTCAGTATCTGACACCACCGCGACCATGGTGACTTCTGAACCGGTGCCTGAAGTGGTCGGAATCACGAAGAAGGGCTTTAATGGTTTTGGCAGATTGTGCGCACCGGAATATTTCAGCAGGTCATCGCCGCCTTCCGTCACCAGAATATTGGTAGCTTTAGAGGTGTCAATCACCGAACCGCCGCCGACAGCAATAATGGCATCACAGTTGTGGTCACGATACAGCTGCGCCGCTTTACGTACCGTGTCCAGACTTGAATCCTGTGGTACATCATCAAAAATATAGCCAATTTCAGCATCGGTTGATTCAAAAGCCGCCTCAACCGGGGCCAGCAGGTTATTACCACGGACGCCTTTGTCGGTAATGATCAGCGGGCGTTTCGCACCTAAAGTCACCAATTCAAACGGAATGTGTTCCAGTGCGGCATTGCCGGCAATGACTTTGACTGGACAAAAAAATTCGTAATAAGGCTTCGCCATGTTATGCACTCCGTTGGAAATAGGACTGAGCCACTTTCAGGTAAATATGGGCAGCTCCGCTGAGTTTTTCTTTTAAGTTAAGTTCGGATGGGTATTGTTTGACGGCCAGCTCTGCCAGCAGTTTAGGCAAAATCAGGGCTTCCATTTTGTTCAGGCAACGCACCAGACGAATGGCATAAGACAGGTCACCATCGGCAATCATGCGGTCATGGGCAAAGGCCTGTGCCGTACTTTCCTGAAACGAGAACACCAAAAAGGCATGGGTCAGATGCTTGAAGGTAATGACCAGATCGGGTTTGCCATCCAGTTCAGGCAGCAGTTCGAGCTGATGATCTTCAGTCACCCGGGCAATGAACGCAGGTCCATTGGGAAACACTTTCATGGACAGGATAAAATTTGCGGGAAACTTTGCAACTTCCTGTTTTATTTCTTGATCGACCTGGCTTGCCATCACCAGACCTCTGCCAATCACATCCATCATGAGTTTGACATAGGCCTGTTGCA
This sequence comes from Acinetobacter sp. YH12155, assembly GCF_013418255.1. Classification (NCBI taxonomy): domain Bacteria; kingdom Pseudomonadati; phylum Pseudomonadota; class Gammaproteobacteria; order Moraxellales; family Moraxellaceae; genus Acinetobacter; species Acinetobacter sp. YH12155. The sequence goes on along the minus strand of NZ_VPCK01000005.1, from coordinate 134,694 downwards.
AAGCGGGCTTCACGGTTTTGCTTGAAATCACTCGCTGAGTCCCTTTGTTAACATCTATTATTGGGTTTAGAGTAAATACTCTAATTTATTTCTTATTCAAAAGTAAAGTCATTTAGGCTTGAATGGTTTGAACCTCACTAAAGTAACCACTGTGCTCTAAAGTTTCAATGATATCTCGGCATAAAGTTTCAAACGATGGATAGTCTGGGACTAAATCCTGAATGCGCACCATTTCCAGACCGGCATACCCACAGGGGTTAATGGTTTGAAAACCGCTTAAATCGCAGTCAATATTCAGCGCCAAGCCATGGTAACTACGGCCTTTGCGGATTTTAAAGCCCAATGAGCCAATTTTACGCTCCGCGACATATACACCCGGCGCATCTGCTTTGGCATAAGCTTCAATGCCATATTTTTTGAGCAGCGCAATCATCAGGTTTTCGGCATACGATACCAGCGTGCGGACATTCCAGCCCAAACGGTTCAGGTCAAACAGGAAATACGCCACCAGCTGGCCCGGACCATGCCAGGTCACCTGTCCACCACGGTCGGTTTGTACCACCGGAATATGGCTGGGAATCAGAATATGTTCTGCCTTGCCGGCCTGACCTTGGGTCAGCACCTCATGATGCTGCAAAATCCAGAGCTCATCGGGGGTATTGGCATCACGCTGTTCAGTCAACTGCTTCATCTCTAAAAAGCGGTCTTGATACGGTGTTAATTGCGAATACTGACGGATAATGAGGGTCGGTTTTTGAAGCACATCGGTCACAGGCTGCGTCCTTAAAAATGAAATCTGCTGATGTGAATTATAATGATTCAGAATAGGAATAGGAGTGTGCCTGCTTTAAATTACTGCGCTTGCACGGCACGCCATAAAAAAACACGCATGAAGCGTGTTTTTTTGAAACTTAAAGCGCGGTTTTAATCAGCGGGCAGGCAGCTAAATCGGCATAGACCGCATGCACCTGTTCCAGCTCCTCGAAACGCAGCTGTGCGGTAATCGAGTGGTATTTACCGGTACGCGACGGGGTCACGGTCATTTTGTCGCCATCAAAGTCTGGGAAGTGTTTCACGAAAATATCGTTCACCGCTTGACGCAGCTCTGCACCGGCCAGACCAATCAGTTTAATCGGGTAATCCATCGGAAAAACCCAAAGATGCTCTTGTAATTCACGAGAGGGGGTGCGGTCAATCATAATTACCTCAAAAGATTGAAAAACGCCTGCAAGGCGCAGGCGTTTTGGCATTGCTACTTAAATGGGGATGGATTGATCCCAATTCAAGCCGCTGCTGACTTAGTCGTTTTCCAGGAATGAACGCAGGTGTTCAGAGCGGGAAGGGTGACGTAATTTACGTAAGGCTTTGGCTTCAATCTGACGGATCCGTTCACGGGTCACATCAAACTGCTTACCGACTTCTTCCAGAGTATGATCGGTTGGCATATCAATACCAAAACGCATTTTCAGGACTTTGGCTTCACGTTCAGTCAGGTTTTCCAGCACTTCGCGTGTTGCTTCTTTTAAGCCTTCTGAAGTCGCTGCATCGACCGGAGAGGTGATGTTACTGTCTTCAATGAAGTCACCCAAATGCGAATCTTCATCATCACCAATTGGTGTTTCCATGGAAATCGGTTCTTTGGCAATTTTCAGGACTTTACGTACCTTCACTTCGTCCATTTCCAGACGTTCACCGAGTTCTTCCGGTGTCGGTTCGCGGCCCATTTCCTGCAGCAACTGACGAGAAACACGGTTAATCTTGTTAATGGTTTCAATCATGTGTACCGGAATACGGATGGTACGTGCCTGATCGGCAATCGAACGTGTGATCGCCTGACGAATCCACCAAGTCGCATAAGTCGAGAACTTGTAACCACGACGGTATTCAAACTTGTCTACCGCTTTCATCAGACCGATGTTACCTTCCTGAATCAGATCCAGGAACTGCAAGCCGCGGTTGGTGTATTTCTTGGCAATCGAGATCACCAGACGCAAGTTGGCTTCGACCATTTCTTTCTTGGCGCGACGTGCTTTGGCTTCACCCACCGCCATACGTTTGGCAATGTCTTTAATGTCTTTAACATTCAGACCCAACTCTTTTTCGATGTCGGCAATTTTTTGCTGGAAGGCCAGTACGTCAGGACGCACTTTTTCCAGGTAGCCTTTCATCTCTGCAGGAGCTTTGGCAATCTGTTCGTCTAACCATGCCGGATTAGATTCCTGACCCGGGAAAGTCGTACGGAACTGGGTACGGTCCATACGGCCACGACGTACTGCATAACGCATTACTTCACGTTCTGCTGCACGAATCTGGTCATGCGTGCCACGAATCATTTCTGAAATAATATCAAACAGGCGCGGCGCAAATTTGAACATCATGAACACGCTGGCCAGAGCCTGTAACGCAGCTTCCGCTTCTTTGCTGTTACGGCCATGCTTTGTAATGACGTCTTTGGTGTTTTTCCAGGCTTCAGTCAGCTCGGCAAAACGTACTTTGGCAATTTCAGGGTCCGGACCAGAATCCGCTTCAGAATCATCATCCGATTCTGACTCTTCTTCTTCATCGTCGTCATCAAGTTTGACATCTTTGGTTTTGGTGCTCTTGCTGCTCGATTCTTCTTCATCGTCGAGCACGGCTTCATCTTCCAGCACTTCCGGAATTTCTTCATCGGTTTCAGGATCTAAGTAACCTGAAAGCAGATCGGCCAGGCGGCGTTCGCCATTTTCATAATCTTTGTATTCTTGTAGAACCACTTCAACGGCATTTGGCCAGTACGCAATTGAATGCAGCACATCACGGATGCCTTCTTCAATACGTTTCGCGATACTAATTTCGCCTTCTCGCGTTAACAGCTCAACGGTCCCCATTTCACGCATATACATACGCACAGGGTCCGTGGTACGGCCAGGCTCATTTTCTACAGAAGCCAGTACTGCCGCTGCTTCTTCTTCAGCGACTTCATCTGCAGCTTCTGTGGTGTCTTCGAACATCGCATCATCAGATTCAGGTGCACGTTCATGCACAGGAATGCCCACGTCCTGAAGCATCTGGATGATGTCTTCAATCTGTTCGCTTTCCGTGATTGAGTCTGGGAGATGATCGTTAACCTCGGCATAAGTTAGGTAACCTTGCTCTTTGCCTCGGCTAATCAGAGCCGCTACTTGCGAAGTAGGGGAAGTCATATCGCTCATCTTTGCTTACTCTTCGTTGAATCTGTGGCAGTGAAAAACCGTGCATGATAGCACAATTTGCTGTAAAAGTTTCTGATTTGATCAATCAAGCATGATTTTATAAAAATGTTTGAAAGCAAAACTGAATAGGAATATGGGGCATCTTGCCCGGTTTTCAAGTCTGGCATCCGTTTTGTCCGCGAAATATTCTTGTCATATGCTTTAAACTATACTTATTCAGATAAGGTCTTCATAAATACACAAATTTTAGCGCGAAATACAAGCCAAAAATAGTCGGGAAAAACAAAAAATATAAATAAAACTTGACAACTTTTTCAAAGGCAGATAAATAGCGGCTAAACCCATTCACATTTTTTCATTCTGAGGTAGTTTTAGTGTCTTCAACAGATTTTGAACTAGATGATAACTACGGTGATGATGATGTCAGCTTCGATGAAGCGGCAGGTAAAATCAGTGCGAAAGAATCGTTAGAAAAACGTCGCCTGATTGATGATCTGCTGGCACAGCGTCGACTGGAGCGTGATCTCAAGGATTTTGATTATGACTTCGACGAAGATGATTTTGACGACGAAGATGACTGAAATTTGGGTTCAGTAAAGTCTTCGGAAAATGCTATGCTATACCTTGTATAGACGATTTTTGGATTTAAGATGAGTGCTTTAGATTTAGACCTGTTGAGTGAATATCTAGATGGTGACCAGAACGAATACGGTCTAGATTTTGCTGCCACTCATGGTTTTTTGTGTGCCATTGCAGTCGGCCCGCAATTTGACCAATGGCTGGATGAACTATTTGAAGGCAACCAGAAAAAAGTGCCGGCAGAAATCGTAGCGCAGGTGAAAACCTGGCTCGAATCCATTCGTCAAAACCTGGCCAATGAAGAAGGCATCGAATTTCCATTCGAAATTGAAGAAGCAGATGTAGAATCGAGCTTGGGCGACTGGAGTGTGGGCTTTGTGGATGCCATGTTCCTGAATGAAGAAGCCTGGTTCACGCCAGAATTTGAAGAACAGCTGGTAGATCTGACTTTACCAATCATGGTGTTTAGCGGCATTGATGAAGAAGACCCGCAAATGGAAAGCTTCCGTCGTAATGGTCAGTTAATGGATGAGCTGGCGGAAGAAATTCCGGACAACCTTAATGAACTGTATTTGATGTATCACACTCCAAACTGATGCAAACCGAATAAATAAAAAAACACCTCCTCGGAGGTGTTTTTTTATAGCCGGATTACATTAGCGGGTCATACGGTTCCAGGCATCACGCACCGCATGTTTGGCATCTTCCCAGGCCAAACGGGTATCGCCTTTGGTGGACTCCCATTCGCTGCGTAAATCGGGTTCTACATCTTCAAAGCGTGTACCCGGTTCATAGCGTGAGCGCTGGGCATAACCGACCCGATAGGCGGCCTGATAATCGCGCTCATAGCTTAAGTCCGGATGTGTGTTTTGCAGGCTGGTATAGTAAGGCTGGCTCTGGCTGTGTTCACGCCAGTAAATATCTTCATCACCTTCGGTCGGGTTTTCGGCTTCTGCAGCGGTTTTACCAACCAGACCGCCCACCACGGCACCAATGGTACCTCCGACCACTGCGCCAATCGGGCCGGTGGTGGCCCCGACTGCGGCACCTGTAGCTGCACCGCCGACCGCACCGACACCGGTGCCTACCGGATGGGTGCCGGTTTCACCGGTTTTCGGGTTGGCATTCAGCTGTTGCTGCTGCTGTTTTGGCAGCTGTTTGACCTGTTCGCGTTTTTGTTCCTGCTGGCGCTGGGTTTCTATTTCTGGATTCGTCATGTCTGCATCCTCTTGGGTCTGATGATGATCTAAGTAAAATGAATCAAAAAATTAAGATCAAGCGGATCTCTTGAGGTTTAACTTAGATCAGACAGCACCTAGCGCGGGCAGGAGAATTGCACCTTTCACGTTAAGATAAATAACTTATGTCGGTTTCTGGTGACGAAAAGCAGGGCTTACTTACATACGGTTAAATTTTCTATGCAGATGCGCTGTCCGGAAGTCACCCATCTGCACGAAAGAATTTACTTCAGGATAATTTGATTTAACAGTGTCTGAAAATCGACTAACTATTACTGTTTGGCGCAATAAGCGGCATACCAGACGTAGGCGGCATAAAATACCGCACCATGGATGGCGACCATACATAGCATCAACACTGCCATGAGGGCCAGTCCCATTTTCTCAGCCGATTGAATAATCTGCTCTGCATAGGGGTTCATCAGCACCATAAAAAAGATAAACAGGCTGCCAATGATGATGGTCACGGCACTGCTGCCCCAAATCAGCTGAATTCTTTCATCTGAGGTCGGCAGGCGTTTTTCACGTTTTACAAAATGTTTGGCATTGATCAGCGCGACCACCACCAGTGTTGGAAAAAGGGTTAATACCCCAAGATTTAAACCATAAACTAGAACCATGGTCAGCAGGACCAGCGCAATGCTGTAGACCGCAGCCAAATGCAGCAAATAGTGTTTCATTGAATCCCCAAGTTTGGCCTGTAGCTCGGCCAATGCACATCACGAAGCGCGTTTACGCATATACCTACGGTATAGAATCCAGCCGATAATCGCAATCACAATTGCAATAATGACATAGCCGACCTGGCTAAAAATTTTCTGCATCAGCGCCTGATTTTCGCCAAAATAAAACCCCACCGCAGCCAGAAAAGTGGTCCAGATGATGGTGCCGAGGCTGCTGTAGAACATGAATTTCCAGAAGGGCATCCGGCTCATGCCGGCGGGAATACTAATTAAAGAGCGTACCGCCGGAATCATGCGTCCGGCAAAGACAATGCGATGCCCATACTGCTCGAACCAGTCCAGTGATTTTTTGACATCGGCCGATTTTAGGAACAGGTATTTTCCGTAGCGGTCGACAAAGCGGAAAATCGCATCATGTTCGAATTTATAGCCGACCAAGTACAGCAAGGCCGCGGCCAGTAGCGAACCGAAACAGCCGGCAACCACGACACCAACAAACAGTAATTCACCTTGTGAGGCCGAATAACCAGCAGAAGGCATAATAATTTCGGAAGGAATAGGGGGGAATACGTTGTCCAGAAACATAAGCAGGGCAATACCGAAGTAGCCCAGCTGTTCCATAATGGAAATAATCCATTCGGTCAGGTTCATAAAGTCAAGAAGGCCTAAAAATTAGACCTTCATGCTAAAGAGGATTGGTTTTTCAGTAAAGAGCTGAAACGTAACTAAAAATCTTCCTCAGCGGTATGCGACAGGGTGTGCACATAGACTTTTCGAAGCCCATACGCCACCAGCAGCGGCAAGACAGCGACAATCAGGTAACCACTCCAGATATTGGAAAGGTGATAGGCAATAAACATTGCCAGAATCGCGCCGAGCACGGTGCCAAACCCCACAATAAACAAGTGTGAACGCTGTTCAAGCTGCTGTTTCAGGTGGTGCAATTGCAGATCTTGCTGCTGATGCGCTCGTTGCAGTAAGGCAGTACGGAATTGGTGTTTATAGCGTGTTGTTATCGTTCTTTGCATAAGTCAATCCTTGTCCATGGGTGAGAATCTGTACGTCAAAATAAAACTGCATTGTTTTTGTTGTGATTTGGAGTTTAGCCTAAGCATGATTGGCTTCTGTTAGTACCAGAGGGTGCTTTGGTATTGAATTGATTCTGGTATGTGAATAGACGTAAAAAAAGCCCTATAAATAGGGCTTTTTGTAAAATTATTTGTACTGGTTTACATTATTACAGACGTTTGCGTTTTGCCGCTGCAATCTGAGATTGACGCATACGGAAGCCGGCTTTCTGTTTTTCTGTGGTTTTATCAATACAGTATTTACAAGATACGCCGTGTTCATAGCTTGGTTCTGCCACTTCTTCTGGCAGTAAAGGCCAACCACAGGCATGACACTTGGTATTTTGACCTTCTTCCACACCATGCGTAACCGCAGTACGACCATCAAATACGAAACATTCACCTTCCCACAGGCTTTCTTCTGCCGGGGTTTCTTCGAGGTATTTCAAAATACCGCCTTTCAGATGATAAACTTCCTGGAAGCCTTCTTGTAGCAATAACGAAGTGGATTTTTCACAGCGAATCCCACCGGTACAGAACATGGCAATTTTCTTGTCTTTGTGCTGTTCCAGTTCTTTTTTCACATAGTCTGGAAATTCACGGAAGGTTTCAGTTTGTGGATCAATCGCGCCTTTAAAAGTCCCGGCCTTGTATTCATAGTCATTGCGGGTATCAATTAAAATTACGTCATCACGTGCAATCAGTTCGTTCCATTCTTTCGGGTCCAGATAATGGCCGACCAGATCACGTGGTTTGACCTCTACACCCAAAGTCACAATTTCTTTTTTCAGCTTGATTTTCATTTTACGGAAAGGCTTGTCGGCGCTGTGCGACTCTTTATATTCCATCGCGCTAAAGCCTTCGTTTAAAAGAAACTGATGTACCTGATCAATGGCTTCGCGGTCGCCCGCCACCGTACCATTAATCCCTTCACCCGCCACAATGAGAGTACCGCACAGGTTGATGCTATTTACCAAGTCTAAAAGACGTTGTTGTAGATCCGCAGGATCTTGAACTTCTTTGAATTGATAAAGTGCGGCAACAACCCAACCAGAGGTCGCTTGCTGTTCTACAGGTGCAAGCTGTTCTACAGTAGCGTTCATGGAGTACTCCAATGTGATATAAAAAATTTGAGGGGCATATTTTAGCGTGAAAGTGCCCAGATAGCGAGAAATCCAGAACAGAAATATGGTTTTAAATCTGCGATAGAGTCGGCTATGATGCCTATCCTCGCCTATGATTTTACCAAAAGTAATACGGCCGCATTCAGGCCGGCATTACTGCGCTTTTCTGGAGTATATTTTGAGTACGGATCGTCGAATCGCCTCATTGACCCCGTGTGCAGGCCGCTGCTCTACGGTATTTGGTGATTCAGTGTGTCGTGGTTGTCGTCGTTTTAATCATGAAGTGATACGCTGGAATGGCTATACCTCCGAACAGCAAACGGCTGTCTGGCAGCGTCTGGATGCCCAGTTGGACCAGATTCTGGTACCAATGTTGCCATTTTCCCGTTTGCCGCAGGTAGAGCATTTTGTGCTGTCGAAGCGGGTGCGTTTACGTCCTGATGCCAGCGCAGGCCGCAAGTTATATCATGCGCTCAAGTTATGTGAAAAAAACAAGCATCTGGCCGATGACAGTGGCCTTGGCATTCAGGCCGCGCAGGTTAAACCACTGTGGCAGGAATTTGAGCGTCGGGTACTGGCACTGGCGACCGCGAGTTATGACCTGGCGTTTTTACGTGCCGATGGCATTAGCCAGCATTTATTAAAAGTCAGTCTGGAAGAGGATGACTAGTTTTTCATCCTAAGGTTTAAGCAAGAGTAGCGCAGGAGTACCACAGATGATCAATATGGCTGAATATCTGTTGTACTGTCTGGCGGTGGTGATCATGATTGCCACCCCGGGCCCGGTGATGATGCTGGTGATTGGTGCCGGACTCAAAGGGGGATACCGGCGGGCGTTTCAGACCATTGTCGGGACCAATTTAGCTTCTTTGCTGTTAATTGCCTGCTCGGTGCTGATTTTAAAAGGCATCTTCAATATTCAGGCCTTCTGGCTGGATTTAATTAAGCTGCTGGGCTGTGTCTATATTGCCTATTTGGGGGTGGACATTCTCAAGGAAAGCAGAGCTATTGCCGGACCGAAACTGGAGATGGCCAGCGCTGTAGGCGGATTTCGGCAGGGTTTTCTGGTCGGGATTTCCAATCCGAAAGATATTCTGTTTTTTAGTGCCTTTTTCCCGCAATTTATTCAGGTCACCAATCATTTTAATGACAGCTTAATCTTGCTGACCGCCAGCTGGATTGTGCTGGATTTTCTGACTTTATCCTTGTTGTATTTGGGTTTTTATCGTTTAACGCTATCACGCGGTTATCGGTCGGTGCTGGCGCTGTGCGGTGCTCTTTTAATTCTGATTGCGCTATATGGTCTGATTAGCACAGCAGGGCAGTATCTGTTTTAAATGATCCATGATCTAGATGCTATAAAAAAGCCCGCAATGTGCGGGCTTTTTCGTAGGATGATCTTAGGTCTTAAGCGACTTGTACCGGAATACAGTTGGCGGTGTGGCTCACGGTGTTGTCCGGGTTGGCATATACCAGACGTGGTTTATGCGCATTGGCTTCTGCTTCAGTGAAATCACCGAAAGTCGCAATAATGATGATATCGCCGACATCTGCCTGATGTGCTGCGCCACCATTGACTGAAATGATGCCTGAATTGTCTTCACCACGAATCGCATAAGTGGTAAAGCGTTTGCCGTTGGTCACGTTCCAGACGTGAATTTCTTCGTATTCGCGAATGCCAGCTAAATCCATAAGTTTGCCATCAATTGCACATGAACCTTCATAATGAAGTTCCGCATGTGTCACGAAAGCACGGTGAATTTTGCATTTTAATAAACGAGATAGCATGGCTAGCGTCTCCTTAGTGGACCTAAGATCTTTATCTTATGGTTGAATCAATCACTGCGACCGAATCAGCCGACGAGCGCATTTTGCGCCCAATTTTGCCAGATGGCAAGCAGGATTGTTCAACAATTATTAGGTTATTCGTTGGGTTTATAGGCATTAATCTGGTTCATGGCTTGCTGAATCTCACCATTGACCAGTAATTTCATGCGAGACAGCGCGTGGCTGAGGGCATCGTCCATCAAGCCTTGTTCCTGACTTGGGGCTTTGCTGAGCACATGACCGGAAACACGTTCTTTAGACCCCGGATGACCAATACCAATGCGTAAACGGTGGAAATTTGGACCGGTGTGTGGAACGATGTCACGTAAACCATTATGACCACCATGACCGCCGCCAGTTTTCAGGCGAATAATCCCCGGATTCATATCCAGTTCATCATGGGCAATCAGCATGGCTTCAGGTGCGATTTGATAGAATTTGGCGAAGGGCACAACACTTTGACCGGAACGGTTCATAAAGGTTGTTGGTAATAGCAGACGAACGTCCTGACCTTCAATATTACCGCGACCGCTGATGCCTTTGAATTTCGGATCAGCTTTTAAAGAGATGCCATATTGATCTGCAAGGCGTTCAACAAACCAGAAGCCTGCATTATGGCGGGTTTGGGCATACTCAGCACCTGGGTTGCCCAAACCAACAATCAGTGAAATATTTGACACTAATTTACACCATTAACACTTATGCGCGTTTGAAGTCAGCGTGCATTGGTGTGTTTTTAGCAGGGTGACGTTGTAACGCTTGGATTTTCACGTTTTCAACTTTGTCGCCTACTTTGATTTCTACAACTTCTTCAAAGAAAGCATTGCTTTCTAAAGCTTTTACAAGCTCACGAAGTTCTAAAGTTACTGCTACTGGCTCAGCGTCGCCACCATAAATGATAGCTGGAACTTGAGCAGCGTGACGAAGGCGGCGGCTCGCACCTTTCCCTTGGTTAGCTGCTTCACGCGCTTGAGCGTTTAATACGAAGTTTGCCATGATAGACATCCTATTTCAGGTTAAATAAACCAGACCTGCGACCGATCTGGTGATAGAAAGCCCTGCATAAAGCAGGGCTTTTGAAAATTTAGCGCACTATTATAGATAAGAATCGAACATTGCGCTAATAGATTCTTCGTTGTTAATACGACGAATTGTTTCAGCAACCATGCTTGCGACTGAAACCTGACGAATCTTGCCAAGGTTTTGAGCTTCTTCTGATAATGGAATGGTGTCAGTAACAACCAGTTCATCAATCACAGAATTCTTTAAGTTCTCAATCGCTTTACCAGACAGCACCGGGTGAGTAGCATAAGCAACCACTTTACGCGCACCAAAAGTTTTGAGTGCATCTGCTGCTTTACACAGGGTACCTGCGGTATCGACCATGTCATCCACGATGACGCAGTCACGATCTTTCACATCACCAATCAAATGCATCACTTGTGATTCATTGGCTTTTTGACGACGTTTATCAATGATCGCAAGGTCGATATCCCCCATTTGCTTGGCAACAGCACGGGCACGTACGACACCACCCACGTCAGGTGAAACCACCATCAGGTTGTCGTGTGACTGCTGGCGTAAGTCAGCAAGCAGCGCTGGCGTACCGTAAATGTTGTCTACAGGAATATCGAAGAAACCTTGAATCTGGTCAGCGTGCAGGTCAATCATCACCACGCGGTCAATACCGACAGTGGTCAACATATCTGCAACCACTTTTGCAGTAATTGGCACACGGCTTGAACGAGGACGACGATCTTGACGGGCATAACCGAAATAAGGAATCACGGCAGTGATACGGCCAGCACTTGCACGACGCAATGCATCTGCCATCACCAGGATTTCCATCAGGTTATCATTGGTTGGGGCACAAGTAGGCTGAACGATGAAAACGTCTTTACCACGTACATTCTCGGTAATTTCTACAGCAATTTCACCGTCAGAAAACTGACCGACTGAGGCAGCACCTAAAGGAATGTGAAGATGGCTTACGACTTTTTGGGCGAATTGTGGATGCGCAGTTCCACTAAAAACGACAAGATTGGGCATGAAGCACCCTTGGCGGTTGGAATGTATGGAAATAGATGGCAGGGGTAGCTGGATTCGAACCAACGAATGGCGGGATCAAAACCCGCTGCCTTACCACTTGGCGATACCCCTAATGCGGCAGAACTTTAATATTTTTGCTGGTCGATGTCAAGGTAAATTAACAGCAGAACAGCAAACCAATGCTCTGTCTTTTTCGAGAAAATGGCAGGGGTAGCTGGATTCGAACCAACGAATGGCGGGATCAAAACCCGCTGCCTTACCACTTGGCGATACCCCTAAATTTGATGACTGTAAGATGGCAGGGGTAGCTGGATTCGAACCAACGAATGGCGGGATCAAAACCCGCTGCCTTACCACTTGGCGATACCCCTAATACAGTACATCTACAGGTGAAAAATGGCAGGGGTAGCTGGATTCGAACCAACGGATGGCGGGATCAAAACCCGCTGCCTTACCACTTGGCGATACCCCTATTCAACTTTGAAATGAATTAATGGTGATTCGGCTAAACTGTGGACCAGGTAAGCTTTACATGGTGCCTGAGCCAGAATCTCATCAATCTTCATTTCTGAAGTCACTTCAATAAAAACACAGGCACCTGTACCTGTAAGCTTGGCAACTCCGAACTGATCCAGATATTGCATGGCTTCATCGACTTCAGGATATAAGGCTCTGGCCAGTGGCTCAAAGTTGTTTCCGAAATCAGATGGCTTCAACTGATAGGCGCAAAATTTAGATGGCTTCGTATCTCTTGTCAACGTTTTTTGTGAAAAAAGCAGTTGAGTGCTGATAAAACAGTCAGGTTTTAGCACTATGTACTGTTTTTGTTCTAAGTCTATGAATGTTAAGTGTTCACCAATACCTTCTGCCCAGGCATTGCGGCCATGGACAAAAATCGGCACATCGGCGCCCAGTTGCACCCCTAAATCGGCCAGCTGCTCAGAATTGAGTCCACATTGCCACAGTTGGTTCAGCACAATGAGGGTGGTGGCGGCATTGGATGAGCCACCACCAAGTCCGGCACCCATAGGAATCTGTTTGTCCAGCCGGATTTTTAAACCGGTCGGCGCTTGGGCAAAAGGTTTTAAGATCTGCGCCGCCCGATAAATCAGGTTCTGTTCCAGATCGACTGAATTTAAACCGTCGATCTGAATCTCGGCTGTATCCAATGGCTCAAATTCAAGCCAGTCGTAGAGATCGATCAGCTGGAAAATGCTTTGCAGTTCATGATAGCCATTTTCACGGCGGCCAGTAATATGCAAAAACAGGTTCAGTTTGGCAGGTGAGGGAACACGAATCATGACAGCACAAAATTAACGGTTTTGGATCACCATTGTAATACGGTTCTCCTGACCGGATTCAAATGTTTGCTTTAAAATTAAACGGTTTGGCAAACGCGCCTGTTCGTTATAGCTTAAATCAACGGTCCAGCCATCTTCTAGAAACTGGGTTGGACGACGCTGGCTATCGTAAGCGACTTTGGCCTGTGTGGTGGCCGGACGTGCCTGCACCCAGTCAATGATATGACTGATTGGCGCTTGCCAGCCGGTGGCCCGCTGCAGCAGTTCTTCGGCTGTTGCTGCCTGAATGGTGCCGGTTTTGGCGCTATTCAGTGTGACTTGTCCCGGCTGGCCGGAAATCTGTGTTTTACCGACGCCTAAAATGCCGCTTAGTTCAATATCAAACTGTTCCTGCTGTTGCAGCCAGTTAAAAAAGGCGCTGCCTGACTGCTGTGGTGTGCGTACCCCGATTTTTCCTTGCAGATGAAACTGATTTTCTGCCTCAACCATTGGGCTTGCGGGTGTTTGCGGTTGGGTGAACTGCTGACAACCACCCAGCACCAGGGTGCTGACCGTGACAAGACTAAGACTGAGTTTGGAAATAAGTTGCATGCGTATTAACTCTGAGGGCTGTGTTGCGGTAACAATAACGAATGAAGCTGTTCTAATTGCGGATCATTTGGATATTTTTGTTGGAGTTGTTGTAAAACTTGACTAAATTTTGTCAAATTGCCCTGCATATACAGCGCCTTGGCATAACGGACCCCAATTTTGACTGTTGCACTTAAGGCAAAAGCCTTTTCCAGCACCTGGGCAGAGGTGTCAAAATCATTTTGCAGATAGCTGATCAGGCCTAAAGTATCCAGAATTGAGGCCTGTTCCGGGGCGAATTCCAGTGCCTGTTCCACATACTGGCGTGCTTCATCCAGCCGGCGGTTTTGCAGCGCCAGGGTATAGGCATAGGCATTTAAATAAGTCGGACTGTTCGGCTCGACCTGTAACAGCTTTTTCAGCAAGCGGTCCAGTTTGTCTTTGTCCTGATAAGGGTCTAGCAGCAACACTTCTGAATACAGCAGTTCCGGATCATCGGGTAAATTGCGGATGGCTTCATCCAGCAGTCTTAAGGCGGCAGTCTTGTTGTTCATGCGCTTTAGAATTTCCGCCTGAGCCTGATATAAAAAACTGGCATGCTGCGGATAATTGACCCGTTCCTGGGTTAAAAAGCGTAAGGCTTCATGCTGGCGGCTTTGCTGGCTATAAATATTGATCATGCTGCGCCGCGAAACGGTATACAGGCTGCCATCGACCAGACGGTAATAGGCTTTGGCGGTTTCAAAATGCTGTTTACGCTCGGCATTGACCGCCAGATAGTAATAGGCTTCATTTTGATACTGGTTGGAATAGCGCAACTCGACCAGATATTTCTCGGCCTTTTCATACTGCTTCAAGTCAATACTGGTCAGACCAGCCAGAAACAGGGCTTCATCTTCCTTTGGCCATTTTTCCAGCATCGCTTCCAGTTTGGTCAGGGCCAATTCCGGCTGATTGGTTTTTAACAGATATTTGGCTTCAGCCAGACGTACTTCCAGATTGTTTTTATGTTTGCGGCTGGATTTGGCATACCATTCCTGGGCAGCTTTCGAGTCTTGCAGCGCACTTAGCAGGCTGGCTTTGAGCAGGATATAACCGGTCACTTTCGGACGTTTGCGTAGCACCCGGTTGACCGTTTCCAGCGCTTCTTCTAACTGGCCATTCTGGGCTTTTAAACCGGCAATCAGAATCAGAATTGAGGGATTATCTTTTTCTTTGCTGGTGCGTAGTGCCTGAATCAGAAACTCACGATCTTCTGGCGACTCCGGGGCAATACCGGCCAGAATCTGTTCTAAATCGGCAGTGGCATCAATGGCCAGAATCTTGTCCAGGGTTTCAGCGGCCAGGTCATATTCATGCGCTTTCAGGGCAATATGCGCCAGATAAAACAGGGCTGGAACATCTTCCGGTTCCTGAATCACCCAGTGGGTGGCAATGTCCAAAGCTGCATTTAAGTCATTGTGTTCCAGTGCAATATTCAGTGCGCGCTGTTTAATACTGGTTGAATTACTTTTAATTGCCAGTACAGTATAGTTATGTAAGGCGGTGGCCACGTCATTTGAGGCGAGGGCAAATTCCGCCACCATGCTTTGTTTTATGGCATTCAGATTTGTAGGTGCATGGAAAAAATCTCCAGATGCTCTAATATGAGCACTAGAAGCCATGCTACCCACGAGTAAGATTGTGGTAGAATATTGCTTAATTGTCGCGCCGCTAAGCCGGCTGGTTGTTTGACGCAATTTTTCTTGATCCAAGTAATGCTTTTTATGACACCGTTATTGCACAATAGCATAAATTTAGCGAAATGATGATCTGATATGTCTTTCTTTGCATTGGGTGTCAACCATCAAACCGCCTCTGTAGAATTGCGTGAGCAAATTGCTTTTAACCCTGAAAAGTTAACTCAATTACTTGCCGAACAAAGCCAGAGCCACCTGTTAAATGACATGGTGGTGGTTTCTACATGTAACCGAACTGAAGTGTACGCCATGTCTGACCATGCAGACACGGTGCTGGGCTGGCTCGCCCAGGTAAATGGTCTGGATGTCAAACAACTACAAAATCACGTTTATCGCTATGAAAATGCGCAGGCTGTCACCCACTTAATGCGCGTTGCCAGCGGCCTCGATTCCCTAATGCTCGGTGAACCGCAAATTCTGGGGCAGGTCAAATCGGCCTTATCTTTGGCCAAAGATGCCCACACGGTTTCGCAAGATTTAAACCATATTTTTGAATACGCCTTTTATGCGGCCAAACGGGTGCGTTCTGAAACGGCAGTCGGCAGTCATGCGGTGTCCATGGGCTATGCAGTAGCACAGTTGGCGCTACAGGTGTTTAGCCATCCGGACAAGCTGACCGTGCTGGTGGTGGCGGCAGGTGAAATGAACAGTCTGGTGGCCAAACATCTGGCGGAAATGGGCGTGGCCAAGGTCATGATCTGCAACCGCACCCGTGCCCGTGCTGAAAATCTGGCCCAGGAAATTGCCCATCGGGTAGAAGTTGAAATTATTGAATTTGAACAGCTGGCAGAACATTTGCATCGCGCCGATGTGATCTCCAGCTGTACCGGCAGCCTGCATCAGGTGATTGGCTATAAAGAAGTCAAAGCCGCGCTGAAAAAGCGTCGTTACCAGCAGATGTTGCTGGTCGATCTGGCTGTTCCGCGTGATATCGACCCGAAAGTCGAATCACTAGATGGTGTGTATTTATACGGTGTCGATGACCTGCAAAGCGTGATTGATGAGAATCTGGCACAGCGTCGTCAGGCCGCGGTAGAAGCCGAGGTGATGGTGAATCAGTTGGCGACCGAACTGGTAACCCAGCAAAAGGTCAAAAGTGCCGGCAGTACCATTCAGGCTTATCGTGAGCAGGGTGAAACGTTACGTCAGGAAGAACTGCAACTGGCGATGGCGCGAATTGCCAAAGGTGAAAATGCGGCACAGGTGTTACAGGAATTTTCTTACCGTTTGACCCAGAAATTACTGCATCCCACCTCGATTGTGCTGCGTCAGGCGGCCAAAGCCGAAGATCCGGAATACTTTGAAATGCTGCAAAGCGAACTGCAGCAGGTCAGTGCCAAGCGGCGTAAATCTAAACGCTAAGCCATTGTGATGGTTTAGCATTGTTTTAATGCCGCTTATTCTTCCAGTAAGGTCAGAGAACGTTTTTTGTCAATCTGATAAATCTGATGTTTCAGATTACGCATTTCTTCAATACTGCTAAATTTCTTCGAGCGGATTTTTTGCTGTAAGAAATGGTATTGCAGTTTAATGGAAAAGTCTTCGGCCAGCTTATCGGCTTTCTCCGGCGAAGTGGTGTAATCGCCGACATTGGCCTGCTGTAAAATGCGCTGTAATTCGTAGTGATAAGCCGCACAGGCGCCTAGCACATAGTATTTGGCCAGTTCTGGGTCATCCGGTAATTCATCAAAAATTCCGTTAAAGATTTGCAGGATTTTGGCCAGTAACTGATCGGCCGGAATCAGTGCGCGTAACGGTTCAAAATGAATATATAAATACGGATGGTTGATCAGAATCGCCACCACATATTCTTCGGCATCAACCTTGGTGCTAAAGCTGAGTGAGGCATCATTATTGGTATGTGGCTGCCATTTGCGGTTAAAGCCGAGCTTCTCGCGGAAAAACTGTTGCAGCAGATAACGGTAAGAGCCAGTTTTCGGTAACAGTTCGGTCAGCTGTTTTAACTCACCCATCACCTGACTTTTGCCTTCGGGCTTGCTGATATCATGGTTTTGACTTAAATGCGCAAACACAAAATCAGACAGTAGCGGTGCCTGATCGAGCAGGCGGCGGAAATTTTCAATACCTTCACGGCGGATCAGCGAGTCTGGGTCATGATCATCCGGCAGTACAAAAAACTTCAGTTCACGGCCATCATTCAGCAGGGGCAGGGCAATTTCCAGCGTACGTCGCGCTGCTTTCTGACCTGCGGCATCACCATCAAAGGCAATGGTAATGCGCGAGTTCTGCTTAAACAGAATATTCAGGTGTTCGGTATTACTGGCAGTCCCCAGCGTTGCCACGGCGCCATAAATGCCATATTGCTGCAGCGCAATCACATCCATATAGCCTTCCACCATCAGCCAGTCCTGGGCTTTCTGTTTGCGGCCTTCGTATAGGCCATATAACAGCTGGTTTTTGTGGAAGACTTCCGAATCGGGCGAGTTGATATATTTCGGCTTGATCTCGTCATTGAGCGCACGGCCACCAAAACCGACCACACGCCCTTTGTGATCGCGGATCGGGAAAATCACCCGGTCCCGCAGCAGGTCAAAATCACGGCCGGAATCGCTGGTACGAATCAGCCCCAGCAGTTTTAAACCTTCAATATCTTGCGGAAAGGCTTTTTCCAGATGCTGCCAGTCTTCCGGTGCATAGCCCAAACGCCAGAACTGGATGGTCTGTGCGCTTAAACCGCGCTGGCGAAAATATTGCTGTGCCGACTGGCTGTGCGGTAACTGCTGTTCATAAAACTGTGCCACATTTTCCAGCAGATCAAACAGGTTGCCTTCCTGCACCGCCTCCTGATCAAAATCCGGATACTGTTCAAAACCGGCAAAGGGATCATCTGCTGGCTGGAACTGCTCAAAAGGATCAAAATGTGCAGCAGGGACTTGATCAGTTTCGGTCGGTGTGGGTGTTGCTGGCGCGGGTGCAGTTTTGGCCGGTGGCTCCGGTTTTTTGGCCTCGCGTTTATAGACCAGTTTTTTGCTGTCCTGATTGTCTTTTGGCAGCTCGATACCGGTCTGACTGGCCAGATCTTTCATGACATCGACAAAGTTACGGCTGTCGATATCCATTAAAAAGCGAATTGCATTGCCGTTGGCCTGACAGCCAAAGCAGTGATAATACTGTTTGTCGCGATAAACGTGGAAAGACGGGGTTTTTTCCTGATGAAATGGACAACAGCCCGAATAGGTCCGCCCGGTTTTTTTCAGTTTCACGCGCTGACCAATCAGATCGACAATGTCGGTCCGATCCAGAATCTGATCAATCGTGTGTTGAGGAATAGCCATACTGTTTTTATCGGGTCGGTTAAGCGGTAGGTCGAACAGATCGACAGGGTATAGAGATTACAGTGTATTGTTTCCTTTCTATCCGGTTTTGCGTGTTCAGGCAAGTGGCCAAGATAAAAGGGCAAGTATAGTAACGTATGCTTTATATTTTGCAAAATTGAAAAACAGGTTAAAAGCTCTATCCTTACTCGCTATTTTTCAAAGCTGTACTTGTGTTAGGACAATAAAGGGAAGAAAAAAATTTTATTTTAAGTGTGTTGGGCCTCTATTTTCATTCGGCCTGTTAAGGGCTTTGTATGGAGAATTTCCTACTTTGGAAAGACCCAAAGTAGGCAAAAGTCTTTGTTCCCCATACACAACATCCTTGTTGTGATGGGGAACGTGTGGCATCCCTGCCACATCCGCGTATCCAATGGAATGTTTAAATCAAATTTAAGACAGTCATGGATGTTAATTATGTTTACTCGGCCGCTTCACTGTTTTCCTGTTTTTCAGGACGGTCCAGCAAACCAAAACTTAAACGGTTGGTCCAGCTACGTGGTTCTTCCTGCTGGTTGGCCAGTTTTTGCTGCTGTTCGGTGGTGGCCTGTGCTTCACGACCAAAAATACCCAAAGTCGCACGGTTTAGCCAGCTACCTTCATTCCGTGCAGCACGCAGGTTTACAGAGCCCTCGGCTTTAACCAGATTTGGATAGTTCAGTTTTAACAGGTCAATATACTGTTGTGCAGTGGCACGGTCACCCAGTTGGGTATAACCATAGGCTGCGGTGGCAATTGCTTCCGGAATCTGTGGGGTTTGCGGATAATGTTCGATTACCCAGAGTGAACGTTCCACCGCGGCGACCCAGGCCTTACGTTTAATATTAAAACGTGCCGCATTCATTTCCGCTTCTGCCAGCTCTTGCCCGATAAACTGCATACGTTGTGCAGCATCCACAGCATAGGTGCTTGATGGATAACGGCGAATGAAATCGACAAAGTTCTGATAAGCCACTTTTAAATAGCTGACATCACGATGCGCCTGTTTTAACGAGGTATAACGGATTAAACCATCATAGTTCTGTTCCATATTGGCCACGCCGCGCACATAGTAGGCATAGTCAGCATTTGGATGCTGCGGGTTCATCCGGATAAAACGGTCGGCCAGTGCGACTGCACCTTCATAATCTTTTTGCTGGAATTTTGCATACAGCAGCTCAAGTTGTGCCTGCTGGGCATATTCACCGGTAGGATAATAGGTTTCTAATGCTTCAAGATGCTGGATAGCATCGGTATATTGCCCGCGTTCCAGTGCTCGTTCTGCTTTTTGAATATAAACTTGTTCGCTAGATTGCGGACCTGTATCGACCACTTCTTTTTTTGGATTACTGCTACAGCCCACGATTGCAGATGCAACGCCAAGTGAAAGAGCTAGCATGGTAATTTTATAACGTGGTAGCGACATAAAAATTCCTCTGTTATTACGGGCAATGAGCTACAATTGCGCTATTAAACCACTTTTGTCTGAATGATCAAATGTCTCAAGCACAATCTTCCAATTCCAACATCCCTGAAACTGACTTCAATTTACTTGATGATTCTGAGGATGCAGATAATCATACTTCAGACCCAACTGCAACACGTTTATCGTTGCAATTTCAACTGGATGAAAGCTATCTGGGGCAACGTATCGACCAGGTTGCAGCTCTCATCTGGAGTGATTTTTCACGTGAAAAACTGAAACAGTGGCTAAAAGATGGCCATTTGTTGGTGAATGGTAACACTGTCAAACCAAAGTACAAGTGCGAAGGCAATGAACTGTTAAGTTTAAATGTTGAACTTGAAGCACAGACCAACAGTCAGCCTGAAAACATCCCTTTAGATATTGTCTATGAAGATGATGATATTTTAGTGATTAATAAACCGGTTGGCATGGTGGTGCATCCTGGTGCGGGCAATATTACCGGCACACTGGTCAATGCCTTGCTGTTCCATTATCCAAAATCGGCAGAATTGTCACGTGCCGGGCTGGTACATCGTATTGATAAAGACACCAGCGGTTTGCTGGTGGTGGCGAAAAATCTGGAAGCGCAGTTTGACCTGAGCAAGCAGCTGGCCAACAAGTCGGTGTACCGGATTTATGACGTGGTGGTATATGGCAATATCATTGCCGGCGGCACCATTGATGAACCGATCAAGCGCCATCCGGTCGACCGTGTCAAAATGACAGTGCTTCCGGGCGGGAAAGATGCCGTGACGCACTATAACGTGAAAGAGCGTTTCCAGCATTTCACCCGGGTTCAGGCGCGTCTGGAAACCGGCCGTACCCATCAGATCCGGGTTCATTTCAGCTATATTGGTCATGGTCTGATTGGCGATCCGGTGTATATGCCACGTGTGCGTGTGCCGGCTGGAGCCTCCGAGCTGCTGAATGAAACCTTGCGCGGTTTTAAACGTCAGGCACTGCACGCGGCCAAACTGGGGCTGGTGCATCCACGTACCAAACAGGACATGATGTTTGAAGCGCCGTGGCCGGAAGATTTCAGCCAGCTGGTGGATGTGTTGCGTAGCGAAAACGCTGCCTATTAAACCGTTCTGCGGCGTTGAGAAAGTATGATCTCAACGCCGCTTTTAAGTGAACACAGGAGCTGAGATGCAATTTATTCAGGGATTACCGGCACAGGTTTATGTGGCGCAAACGCGGATTCAGCATCAGCAGGCCTTGCCAGCGCAAGTACCGGAACTGGCCGGTTTTAACCTGGCCTTGCATGTGCAGGATGCAGCGGAACGGGTGCAGCAGCATCGTATGCTGTTACTGGAACAGCTGGCCGAATACGGTGTTAATACAATCAGCTGGATGAACCAGACCCACAGCACCTTGTGTCATGTGATAAATGATGAGCTGCATTTTAATGCACCGGAAGGCGATGGACTGGTCACGCAGCGCAAAGGCCATGCCTTAATGATGATGACCGCCGACTGCCTGCCCATTGTGCTGGGCAATCAGGATGGCACTGAAGTGGCCAATTTACATGCCGGCTGGAAAGGTCTGGCACAGGGTATTGTTGAAAATACCATTGCCGCCATGCAGCACCCACCGACCTGGGCCTGGTTAGGCGCGGCCATTAGCCAGCCGTGTTTTGAGGTAGGGGCCGAAGTAAAGCAGGTATTTTGTGAGAAATATCCCGCATTAAGCAGCGCCTTTCAGGCAGGGAAACAGGCCGGAAAATTCTATGCCGATTTATATGCGATTGCCCGCTATATCCTGACCGAGCAGGGGGTAACCACCATTTTAGGTGGTGATCAGTGTACCTATCGGCAGGCCGAGGAGTATTATTCGTATCGTCGTCAGGCCAAAACCGGACGCATGGCAACATTCGTTTTTATCGCTGATCAATGCTAAACTTGACTGAATTATTGGGTTTTTAAAGTTTCCATGTCTGTTACTGATCAAACATCTGTGTCGCAAGTAAAAGTCTGTGTTGTGTATCATAGTCCCTATGGCCATACCGCCAAGGTGGCACAGCATATTGTGCAGGGCGCCGAAAAAGCCGGAGCTGAGGTACATTTAATGGCAGTGAGCGAGGTCGATTGGGATGTGCTGGATCAGAGCGATATTCTGGTCATGGGCTGTCCGACCTATATGGGCAGTCTGACTTCGTCGCTGAAACAGTTTATGGAACAATCTTCAAAGCGCTGGCTGGCACGAAGCTGGCAGGGCAAAATTGCCGCAGGCTTTACCAATGGCGGCGGTTTAAGCGGTGACAAGCTGGCGGTGTTACAGCAGATCAATTTATTTGCCATGCAGCATGGCATGTTATGGTCGGGCTTGCCGTTTATGCCGACTGGCCGTAGCCCGCATGATATTAACCGGATGTCGAGCTTTCTGGGGCTGATGACCCAGTCTGACAATGCCAGCGTTGAGGTCACCCCACCAGAAGGTGACCTGGAAACAGCGGTGAAGTTTGGCGCTTATCTGGTGGGTTTAAAACAGAACTAAGCCTGATTCCCAATGACGCCATAAAAAATGCCTCCCATGTTGGAGGCATTTTTACATCAAGCACTTGTGTTCAGGCGTGCTTATTTATGCATTAAACGGGCTTTATCACGCTGCCAGTCGCGGTCTTTTTCAGTGGCACGTTTATCATGCAGCTGTTTCCCTTTCACCAGGGCAATTTCCAGTTTGGCCAGTGGACCTTTCCAGTAACAGACCAGCGGCACACAGGAATAACCTTTCTGATTCACCGCACCGAGCAGTTTGGCAATTTCTTTGCGGTTCAGTAACAGCTTGCGGGTACGGGTCGCTTCCGGCACCACGTGGGTCGAAGCAGACAGTAAAGGCTGAATCTGGGCGCCAAATAAGAAGGCTTCACCATTTTTAAAGGTGATATAGCTTTCGGTCAGGCTCATACGACCGGCACGCAAAGACTTGACTTCCCAGCCTTGCAGGGACAGTCCGGCTTCAAATTTTTCTTCAATAAAATAATCGTGGCGTGCACGTTTGTTCTGTGCAATCGTGCCACTGGTATTTTTTTTAACTACAGTTGCTTTCGCCATAATGAGTCACTTCCAACGTTAGGCCTATTGTGCCCCAAACACAGGCATGCTGACAATTCCAAAATCAGCGCTGAATTGCAGCACTATCGCAGGATTTTTGTGAAATTGGCCGAGTTTATTCACCAATAAATCAAGTTTTTGCTAAAATATGGCTCTACAAAACCAACTAGAGTAAAAATGGATGTCTAAAACTCGCGTGATTTATCCGGGGACCTTTGATCCAATCACCAATGGTCATATCGATTTAGTAACACGGGCGGCCAGAATGTTTGATGAAGTGGTGGTCGCAATTGCCATTGGTCATCATAAAAATCCGGTGTTTACTCTAGATGAGCGGGTAGAACTGGCCAAAACCTCACTCAGCCATTTACCCAATGTAGAATTTGTCGGCTTTGATGGCCTGCTGGTGAATTTCTTCCGCGAACAGCAGGCCACTGCCGTACTGCGTGGTTTACGTGCAGTGTCTGACTTTGAATACGAGTTTCAGCTGGCCAATATGAACCGTCAGCTGGATACCAATTTTGAAGCGGTATTTTTAACGCCGTCAGAGCAATATTCGTTTATTTCATCCACGCTGGTGCGTGAAATTGCGCGTTTAAAAGGCGATGTCACCAAGTTTGTGCCGCAAACCGTGGTCGAAGCCTTTGAACGCAAACATCAACAAGGTTGGTAGCGTGTCTTTATATATTACCGATGAATGCATTAACTGCGATGTCTGTGAACCTGTGTGCCCGAATGAGGCTATTTTCATGGGCGAGCTGATTTATGAAATCAACCCGGCGCTGTGTACCGAATGTGTCGGGCATCATGATAAACCGCAGTGTCAGTTATTCTGTCCGGTGGACTGTATTCCGCATGATCCCCATCATGTCGAAACCCAGGAACAATTGCTGGAAAAGTATCAAAAACTGATTGATCAAAAAAGCACGAGCAATTAGTGCATTTATTTGTTAAGATGCGCCCTCGAAGTGAACCAGACGATCGCTGCTGTGGAGGTCTCCGTGACTAAAGCAGGGGAGGAAAGTCCGGGCTTCATAGGGCAGGGTGCCAGGTAACGCCTGGGCGGCGTGAGCCGACGGAAAGTGCAGCAGAGAGTAGACCGCCTTCATTCAGGTTTCTTTTTCGGAAGAAATCGAAGGTAAGGGTGAAAGGGTGCGGTAAGAGCGCACCGCATGACTGGTAACAGTTCATGGCATGGTAAACCCCACCAGAAGCAAGACCAAATAGGAATCCTGAGGTACGGCCCGTACTGGATTCGGGTAGGTCGCTTGAGCGTATGAGTGATTGTACGCCTAGAGGAATGATCGTTCTCGACAGAACCCGGCTTATCGGTTCACTTCACCAAATTTTGTACAATTAGCCTGTAGAAGGGCTTGACGTTATAAACATTACAGCAGATAATGCGCGCACAGTTTACGGCTATGTAGCTCAGTTGGTTAGAGCACCGCACTCATAATGCGGGGGTCACAAGTTCAAGTCTCGTCATAGCCACCATTTTTAAAGATCACATCCTTATGTGATCTTTTTTTTGTCTTTAAAATCTGTGCTCGCAGTTGAGCTGCTGCACATCCAGCTTCAGCGTCTGCTGTAGCTGTTGAATCTGTTGCCAGCGTTGCTGCTGGTCGGCATAGACAAAAATTTTCTCATCGACCTGATCCAGTTTGGACACGGTAATTTTTTGTGCAGCACAATAACGGCCTTCATAGCGTTCCTGTGCAAGCGCCTGTTGTGCTTCAGGACTTAGGCGATCTGCGGTTAAAATCTTCTGCTGGCCTTTGGCATACTCGACCAGAATGCGTTTTTGCGGAATGGTGAACCAGAGATGACCATTAATAAATTCTGCGACATCGCGGCGTACCCCGTTATAGTCCACCATGAGTGGGGCAACCAGCTGACAGCCCGATAATGTCGCAACTAGCAGACTACTGATCCATATTTTTAACTGCATTGTGTTCAAATGATTGATCCTGGAAAGTTTCATCATAGTCAGCGAAAGGGTTTGACCCAAGTAAAAAATTGCAAATCCGGTTAAAAATTAATAAAAACGTCATGTTTTGCTTAAACAGTGTTCATTTGAGTAGATAAATATCTTGACGATAAAGTCCGAACTTTAGATAATGCGCACACAGTTTACGGCTATGTAGCTCAGTTGGTTAGAGCACCGCACTCATAATGCGGGGGTCACAGGTTCAAGTCCCGTCATAGCCACCATTTTAAAAGACCAAGCTCTCAGCTTGGTCTCTTTTTTTGTCTGTTCAAAAAGTCCAAAAAAATGTTGTGCAAACTCTCCGCGCAATTTAGATACCAGCGATGAGTAAAATGCTGGCTTAGGAATTCAGCTGTTGCTGTACCCAGCTTAAGAATTCCTGTTTATGCGCAAGGGCCGGCGCTTTAGAACCATCAATCACTTTAGGCTTGCCATTAAATATACCTTTAAACAGATAAGACTGCCCAGCTTCAAACTCGATACTGCCTGTATCATGGATTTCGGCGAAAAACGCGTTCAGGCGCTCATACTGGCTATAGCGATGAAAATGCGGACGTTCATTAAATAATGATAAATCTGTTCTAAAGTCTGCAGGGTATTTCTTAGTGTCATATGAAATCCATTGCATCCAATTTTAGCTCATGCATATCTTGAACATAGGGTTAAACATAGACCGTTGTCTATCTGTTTTTAGTCAACCTAGACGATTCATTGATATTGGTTTTTTTGAATGACGTAGAACTCAAAAATATAGGATCGGTTTAGATGGCAGGGGAAGATGCGTATTCTAAGTAGCCTCATTCCAGCAGACAATAAAAAACCCCAAGACTGGCTTGAGGTTTTTAGGATGGATCAGATCAGGAGCTTATAGGCCCGGTTTCCAGCCATTGACTAATGGATAACGGCGTTCACGGCTAAAAGAACGTGATGTAATGCGCGGACCAATTGCGCCCTGACGGCGTTTGTATTCATTGCGGTCAACCAGACGCACCACTTTTTCAACCACAGCCTGATCAAAGCCTTTGGCAATAATATCGTCCTGGCTCAGGTCTTCTTCAATATAGGCATACAGGATCGCATCTAGCACATCATACGGTGGCAAAGAGTCCTGATCTTTCTGGTCCGGGCTCAGTTCAGCTGATGGCGGACGGCTAATTACACGCTCCGGAATCACCGGCTGTTCGCTTATACTGTTCCGGTATTTGGCCAGTTCAAACACGATGGTTTTGTAGACATCTTTGAGAACTGCATAACCACCAACCATATCGCCATACAGGGTGCAGTAACCGACTGACAGTTCAGATTTGTTACCAGTCGACAGGACCAGGTTGCCAAATTTATTGGATAAGCCCATTAGCAACGTACCGCGGGCACGGGCCTGCAGGTTTTCTTCGGTGGTATCAACCGGGCTATTGCCAAAGAATGGATACAGGGTTTGCATAAAGCTGTTCACAATCGAGTGAATTTCGGCAATGCCAAAGGTCACACCCATGGTTTTGGCTTGCTGTGCAGCATCTTCTACACTAATTTGCGCGGTATAGGTATACGGCATCATCACCGCTTGTACTTTGTCTGCACCCAGGGCATCAACCGCAATGGCCAAGGTTAGTGCAGAGTCAATCCCGCCAGATAAACCCAGAATCACGCCTGGGAAACCTGAACGTTGTACATAGTCACGTGTTGCCAGCACCAGACCCTGATAAATTTCAGCCATGGTGTCGAGGGCTGCCGCCTGTTCGCCCGTTTTATAGCGCTGCTGTTCGGCTTCATACTCCACCACAAACAGGCCTTCCTGATAGGTTGGCGCACGTAAAGCCAGTTCACCGTCTTTGCTGATCAGGAAGCTGGTGCCATCAAAGATCAGATCATCCTGACCACCAACCTGATTGACATAGGCCAGGTTCAGATTCAGCTGTTTGGCCAGCGCAGTCATGGTATCAATACGGTGCTGTGGTTTACCAACTTCGTATGGCGATGAATTCAGCACCAGCACGGTTTCTACATTCAGCTGGGCCAGTTGCTGTACAGTGGCTAAAGACCAGACATCTTCACAAATCAGTACGCCAAATTTATGCCCCAAGTATTCAAAGACCAGATGTTGATGACCTTCGTTAAAATAACGTTTTTCATCAAACACGCCGTAGTTCGGTAAATTCTGCTTGTTATAAATACCCAGAATCTGGCCATCTTTCATTACCGCAGCCGAGTTATAACGCTGGCCATCTTCAGTTTCATTGACAAAACCAAATACCACGACGATGTCTTTAATCTGGCTGAGCTGTTCAAAGGCCTTTTGCGTGCGTTTTTTGAGGCTTGGGCGTAACAGCAAATCTTCTGCTGGATAACCAATCAGAGAAAGCTCTGGGAAAATGATCAGGTCAGCCTGTTGTTTTTTCGCTTCATTTGCTTGTTCAAGCATTTTTTGCGCATTTGCTTCGAGATTGCCAATGTATGGAGAGAACTGTGCAAGGGCAATTTTAAAAGATTTCATTAATTTACGTCCTATTCCTATAGGGTTTTGAATACACCGGCTGCCGCTTGTAATTATGGTGATCGGGCAGCGGTGCATTCTGATACTAAAAAGTACTGCCGACTGGCTCAAGTATAAAAAGTAATACGCATACGACTTGATAAAATCTTATTTTGCAATGCAAAAAATCAGACGGGTTTATTTTATCTTAAATTAATTCAGATGCTAGAGCATATTCAGGATAATTGCATAGTAGCGGCAATTCGCGCCGTGAGAGAAGGCGCATAATGCTTTATTTAGTAAGCTTGAGTAACAAAAGCATGGGTTTGGTGAATCAGGCCTGATGGCACAAAAAAACCGGCAGCTTGCAACATGAAAGCGCTATTGCAGCGCAGTTTAGGCCGGTGGATGCAGAATAATATTGTCAATCTTGTTTAAAAAAATATCGCGGGCAATATCGCCTTGCTGTTCAATGTTGTAGGCAAAAAACGGCTTACCGGGAATTAGCTGGTAACGGTAGGGATTATACCGCCCGGCAGACAGATAAAAAGCGGTTTGCAGCAGCGCACCTTTCAGCAGCACATTAATCTGCTGCTGATGCTGGTAAATATGTGTCATTTCATGAATCAGCACCGCCTGAAAGGCAAGCGGTGCCTGGCTATAATCTTCCCGGTACAATGGATCACGCACATGAATATAACCTTGCGGCGCCATCAGAATATGCGCCGGTTGCCAGGGCAAATAAGGATGATTCATGATGCTGACCCGGCTGTAATCAATCAGCTGCCCGAATACGCGCTGGCACAACGCAATTTCGCCCGGGGTTAAAGCCCGGCAGCGAAACTGCTCCAGTTTAAGCAGGCGCAGTAGCAGCGGTAACAGTTTCAATAACAGCATGGTGAAAGATCAGGTCGGGCCATTCAATTTTCCCAGTTATAACAAAACTGGCAGGCAGATATGTAGCAAAAATTTCATCTGCGGTGGCTTGCCGGTTTTTCTTCATTTCCGCAAACCGTTACAATGCAGTTTTTCGCGCAGGTTCAGGTATTCGATGAAAGCACGTATTCATACACTTATTTCGCAAATGTCTCAGCAGATGTATGAACGTGAACAGGTGATCGCACAAACCTTGCTGGCTGCTGTGGCTGGCAGTCATACCTTTTTATACGGCTTGCCGGGCACGGCCAAAAGCCTGATTTCCAGACGGGTTGCAGCCGCTTTTGAGGTCGATGCCTATTTTGAATATTTGATGAACCGCTTTAGTACACCCGAAGAAATTTTTGGCCCGGTGTCAATTAAAGCCTTAAAAGAAGATCACTATATTCGTAAAACCGAGCATTATCTGCCCTGTGCCGATTTTGCTTTTCTGGATGAAATCTGGAAGGCCAGCCCGGCCATTTTAAATACCTTGCTGACTTTGGTGAATGAAAAAGTCTTTAAAAATGGCGAGCAGCTGCAGCAGGTGCCCTTAAGTGTGCTGATTGGTGCATCCAATGAAATTCCTGAACCGAATCAGGGACTGGATGCGCTGTATGACCGTTTTATTTTGCGTCTGGTGGTCGAACCCATTCAGCAGGCCGGCAATTTTCATCAGCTGCTACAAGCCAAACCGGGCAGTGCTCATTTGCAGATGGATGAACCGCTTAAAATTACCCAGGCCGAACTGGCCGAATGGCGCGAACAGATTCATGAAATTGAGCTGCCGGCTTTGGTATTACAGGTGATTGATCTGATTCGCCAGTATTTACAGCAGCATGTCGATGGCTTGTCGGTCTATATTTCGGACCGGCGCTGGCAACGTGTGGCTTATCTGCTTAAAGCTGCGGCATTTTTAAATGGCCGCTCACAGGTCTTGGTCAGTGATTTGTATCTCCTGAAATCCTGCCTGTGGAATCAGCTGGAAGATATTCGGGAGATGCACAAGCTGATTGATCAGGCCATTCTGGAGATTGGCTTGCATGCCGATTTGCAATTGGAGTCACTAATTCAGCGCAAAGACGAGCTGGAACAGCAGATGCTGAACGCTTTTTACTATACCGATGATGTCTATGAAAGCTATCTGATTCAGGACAAGGAGTACTTAAGAGCAGTGACTCACCTGGATCATCATTATCAGGATAAAGTGCTGTATCTGTTATTAAATAAAATGGACAGCAAACAGGATTTCTTTGCTGTGGATGCTTCCGGTGAGGAAATTCGCGGCATCGTGTGTAACTTTAATGGCGGCCGGCTCTGTACCTTAAAAGGCGGCTATTATGGGCTGGAAGAAGTGGTCACACCGTATATTAAATACCCGAAAGGCAGCGCACGCCGTGTCATTGATGAAAAGTTGGTGCAGCAGTTGCGGGGAGAGCTTGCCCAGCTACAAAATGCACTGAGCAAAGATTTAGCCCTGTTACAGCAGCGTTTTAATGCCCAGTCAGCACATTTTGCTTCAGTCTTTGTTGCCGCCGCCGACAGTGCCCTGTTACAACAGCATGTGCAGCAGCAGTTACAGCGCTATCAGCTGCAACTGCAAGACTGCGCGCGGCTGGAACAGCTATGTCAAGGCTAGACCTGCAGCAGCATCAGCGTCAGCATACAGCGTTAGAGCAGTTGACCGGACAGCTGTATCAGGAGCTGGCCGATTCCTCCTTAAAACACTGGCTGGATGATCAGAAAGTCAGTCAGCATCTGGATGATAAAGTCCGGGCCTGGGCCTATCAGGCCAAATCCAGTCTCGATCAGCAGCATCCTTATAGGGAAGTGCAGCAGCAACTGGAACACTGGCTGGCGCAGCCCTCCATCAATAGCGCCGAGTTTCAGCAGATGCAGGTGCAATATCAGGATTTTCAGGCTCAGCTGGGGCTGCCTGATTTAAGCCCGTTTTGGACTCAAAGCGCTACTTTCTCTGCCGGACAGCGCGAGCTACAGGCACAGTTATTAACAGAAAAATGGCAACGTAAACTGACCGAAGCCATTGCTCATTGGGAATTTGAGCAGCTGGCCTTGCAGCGGGATGCTTTTCTGGATGAGATTCGCGATTTTCTCAGCCAGATGCAGCGACTGGCCAAATACAAAGATGCCACCGGCATCGAAACCGGTATTTTTATTGACTATTCCAGAGGCCAGTTACAACCACAGGATATCCAGCAGTTTGAGCAATGGGCCAGCTATTTGCAGGAGGATCGTGAGCTGCAAGCCTTGTGCCAGAAAATCGGTTCTGCCCAGCCTGCACATTATCCGCGCCAGGCCGTGCAGCAGCATCGGCCAGAGCAGGAGCTGGAATTGCTGGAGCAGCACTGGCATGAAGAAATTACCGGTATTCAGCTGGCGCAGGATTTGAATCTGGCGCTGCCGAGCGAGCTGGCCTTACTGGCCGATCCCGATCTGGCGCTTTTATTTGACCTGAAATATCTGGAATCCAACCTGATGAGCTTTAACCTGCAAGGTCAGCACAGCAGTCGGGTAATTCAGGATCAAACAGCACGGCACAAGCGTCTGGGGCAAAAAGGCCCGATGATTTTGTGTCTGGACACCAGCGGTTCCATGCACGGCCAGCCGGAGCTGATTGCCAAAGCCATGAGTCTGTATCTGGCAATTCAGGCCATGAAAGCCAAACGCCCGATGTATTTAATTAACTTCTCGACCCAGCTGACCAGCCTGAATTTACTCGAAGGCTATTCGCTGGATGATCTGATTCACTTTCTTAGCCAGTCTTTTCATGGCGGCACCGATGTTATTCCCGCCATCGAACATGCCCTGTCGATGCTGGCCCAGCCAAATTTTCACAATGCCGATGTGCTGGTGGTGTCCGATTTCATCATGGGGCAGTTACCGACAGAATTGATGGCCCAAGTCGAGCAGCAGAAACAGCAGGGCACCGGTTTTTATGCGGTCGCGATTGGTAACTTCCGTTTTGAACATCTGAATCAGGGCCTGTTCGATCATCAGTGGATTTATCAGTCCAAAGAACGCAAAGTGCGTTATCTGCCCAGTAACCGCAGTGACAGAGTGTCCAAATAGGCGCTGACCCCAATTGACAAGGAAATGAGCTCTGCGGAAAAAAGTGTGAGCAAATTGTCAGACAATATTTTTTAAAGTCACGATTTGCCAATTTTATGACGATTTTGGCAACTGGTTTCAATGCAGGGCTGGCTTAGTTTTGGTCTCATTCAGGTCGATGACCACGGTGTCTTGACCTGGCTCAAATGGACAAAACAAAGAGAATAGCCATGCAGATTGCTCAGTTTTTACCTCAGCCTGTTCGCCATTTTTTCAGCGCGACACCTTTTGATGCCGAGAAACAGTCGGCTGCCATCCCAATCCGGCATATGAAATTCGACTTTAAGGCCGAAGAAATAGATCCCAAATTTTACTTGAATGCCGAACTGGCCAGTGCCTATTTTGCCTCGCTGTCGATTTTCCTGACCTATGGCGAAGATCTGGTGATTGACACCGCGCGTTATCATCGTGAGCTGTTAAATGATCCCGTGCTAAAACAGCGGGTCACCTCCCTAATTGGCCAGGAGGCGCTACATTCCAGATTGCATGAAGAGCTGAATGATGCCTTTCGGGATGCCGATCTGCCGGTTGAGCTGTTCCGTTCCTGGGCCAGATTTGTCTTTGATCACGGCTTTAACCGTTTGCCACAGCCGATGAAACTGTCGCTGATGGCTGGCATTGAACATTTCACCGCGGTGCTGGCCGAGTACATGATGAATCATGAGGAAATTTTCTTCCAGTCGCATGATGAAAAGCAGCGTGCCATCTGGATGTGGCACATGCTGGAAGAATCGGAACACAAAGACATTGCCTATGATGTGTTCCAGTCTTTATCCAACAGTTATGGCTTGCGCATTGCCGGTTTCTTCCCGGCGCTCATCACCATCCTGGTGCTGATTTCCATTGCCTCGCTGCTGGTGCCGTTTTATCGCAAACCGTCTAATTTGTTTAGCCTGAGTTACTGGAAAGACCTGCCGCGTAGCATCAAGCTGATTTTTGGTCTGCAAGATGGCGTGTATGGCAGTAGCTGGGCGCATATTCTGGATTATCTGCGTCCCGGTTTTCATCAGAATGACCATGATACTTCGGCCTTTTTAGCCTATTACAAGGAACGTTTGCTGCATCCGGAAAGCGGGGTGTTAACGCCGTATTTCGTCAAGGAATTTACCCCGGCGCTCAAAGTGTAAGGATGAAGAAGGATGATGGGATTATTTGCAAAAAAAGTGCGACTGAGCCAGCAGGCCTATGCGGTGGTGACCGGTGCAGGCAGTGGGATTGGACGCAGTTTTGCGCTGGAACTGGCCAGGCGTGGTGGCAGCGTGATCTGTGCCGATCTCAATCTGGCGGCGGCTCAAGCAACCGCCAAGCAGATTGAACACCAGTTTGCGACTGCGGCCTTTGCGTTGCAATGTGATGTGGGTGTGGCCGAGCAGGTGCAGCAACTGGCTGAACAGTCTGAACAGCTGTTGGGCCATCCGGTGACTTTGCTGATCAATAATGCCGGTGTGGGGCTGGGTGGCAAGTTTGATGAAGTCAGCCTGGCCGACTGGCAATGGTGTATGCAGGTCAACTTATGGGGCGTGATCCACGGTTGTCATTATTTCGTACCGAAACTGAAACAGCAGGGTGGTGGTGCGATTATTAATGTCGCTTCGGCTGTTGGTTATACCGCAGCGCCGGAAATGACCGCCTATAACGTCAGCAAGTCCAGCGTACTGGCCTTGTCTGAAACCCTGTCTGCCGAGTTACGTGGCGCCAATATTCGCATCAATGTGTTATGCCCAACGCTGGTGCCGACCAATATCATGAAAAATGGCCGTTTGCCTGCGCATTATTCGGGACTGGCAGATCATTTGCTGACCCATCATGCCTTTGTCAGCTGTGAGCAGGTGGTAGCGCAGACCTTAAACAATTTAGACCGGGGCGAGCTGTATACCATTCCACAGCCAGATGCCAAACTGTTCTGGTGGTTCAAGCGTGCCGCGCCGCGTTTATATACCAAGCTGCTGGGTGTGGGTTATCCATTATTCAATAAATATGTACAAAAATCCTGAGTAGAAAAAAATGAAACAAGATGATCAAGTCACGTTGCAAACGGTCGCTGAGCCGGCCGATCTTGTGCTCAAAAAGCCTAGTCGAAAAGCCAAAAGTGCCAGTGCAGCATCAGCAAGGGCAGGGGCCAATCAGCCAAATTCTCAAACAACTGAGCAGCGCGGTAGATCAACTACTATGCCAAGCCGGGTCTATGACACCATTATTATTGGGGCGGGTATTTCCGGTCTGGCAGCGGCCTATAAACTGAATCAGGCTGGCTATCAGGATTATCTGGTGCTGGAAAAAGCCGGCCGGGTAGGAGGCACCTGGCGGGACAATACCTATCCGGGTTGTGGTTGTGATGTGCCCTCGGCCTTATATTCTTTTTCCTTTGCGCCAAGTCATGGCTGGAGTCATTTATTTGCCAAGCAGCCGGAAATCCTGCGTTATCTGGAAGATGTGGCGACCCGTTTTCAGCTATATGCCAAGATTGAATTTCATAATGAACTGCAAGATGCACGCTGGAATGAGACTGAACAGATGTGGGAGCTCAACACCAGCAAAGGGCGATATCGGGCCAGAACCGTGATTTTCTCTACCGGCCCGATTACCGAGCCGCAACTGCCGAAAATTAAAGGCATCGACAGTTTTAAGGGCGAAATGTTCCATTCGGCACGCTGGAACCATGCCTATGACCTGCGTGGTAAACGCATTGCGGTCATTGGCACCGGCGCCTCGGCCATTCAGTTTATTCCGAAAATTCAGCCTCTGGCCAAAGAGTTATATATTTTCCAGCGTACAGCGCCGTGGGTCCTGCCAAAGCCTGATCTGCCTCTGAATCAGGTGATGAAAAGTACACTGGCCAAGTTTCCGGTCATCCAGCAGCGTTGGCGCGGTGCGGTATCGCAATCTTTGAATCTGATTAATTTTGGCCTGCGTCATCCACCTTTGTTGGAGCCCGTGAATGTACTCAGCCGGCAGCTGTTAAAATTACAGGTCAAAGATCCGGCTTTACGTCAGGCGGTTACCCCCAATTTTTCGGTCGGCTGTAAGCGTTTACTGTTTGCCAATGATTATTATCCGGCCTTGCAGGCCCCGAATAGCACTTTAATTCCGCATGGCTTGGTGGAAATTGAAGGCAATACGGTGATTTCCGCCAATGGTGACCGGCATGAGGTCGATGTGATTATCTGGGGAACGGGCTTTGAGGTGTCACATCCACCGATTGGTCGCCGTGTGCAGAATGCCCAAGGCCAACGACTTTCCGAGCTGTGGCAGAGCAGTTCACCCGAAGCCTTTTTTGGCACCAGTATCCAGCATTTGCCCAATGCCTTTTTGGTGCTCGGGCCGAATATTCTGGTCTATGATTCCTTTATTGGTATTGCAGAAGCGCAACTGGACTATATTGTCAGTGGTTTATTGCAAATGAAAGCCAAGGGCTTAAAGCGTATTGAAATCAAGCCGGATGTGCTGAAATACCACAATGCCAAAGTACAGACTCATGTGCAGAAAACTGTGTTTAACCGTGGCGGCTGTCAAAGTTATTATCTGGACCAGAATGGTCGCAACTTTGCCGCCTGGCCGTGGTCACTGGCCGAGTTAAAGCGACGTTTACAGCGCCTAGATCTGGAGCATTATCAGGTAGCTTAACGTACTTTTGCGCTGAATATTGGCGTTGCCTCGGTCTGGTCGAAACGCGCATTTAGTTTGAATGTCCATAAAAAAACCACCCAAACGGGTGGTTTTTTCGTCGTTGAACGCGAACCGGATTAACGGTTGATGTCGCGTTGAACTTCGCCAGTGTAAAGCTGACGAGGACGACCGATCTTGTAAGGACCGCTGTGCATTTCTAACCAGTGGCTGATCCAACCAACTGTACGTGCAAGCGCGAAGATCACAGTAAACATTTCTGTCGGAATACCAATCGCTTTCAGGATGATACCAGAGTAGAAGTCTACGTTTGGATACAGGTTACGCTTGATGAAGTATTCGTCAGAAAGCGCGATACGCTCAAGTTCCATTGCTAACGCTAATTGTGGATCGTTGATACCTAATGCACCAAGAACTTCGTCGCAAGTCTCTTTCATTACTTTCGCGCGTGGGTCGAAGTTTTTGTAAACACGGTGACCGAAGCCCATCAGTTTAACTTCTTTAGTCTTCACTTTTTCCATGAAGCCAGCAACGTTTTCTACAGTGCCGATTTCATCCAGCATCTTAAGAACTGCTTCGTTCGCACCACCGTGCGCAGGACCCCAAAGTGCAGAGATACCCGCAGCGATACAAGCATAAGGGTTAGCACCGGTAGAACCCGCTAAACGTACTGTAGACGTAGACGCGTTTTGCTCGTGGTCAGCGTGAAGAGTGAAGATACGGTCCATTGCTTTGGCAAGAATCGGGTTCACTTTGTAGTCACGGTCTGCAGGCGTAGCAAACATCATGTACAGGAAGTTTTCAGCGTAGCTTAAGTCGTTACGTGGGTAAACGAATGGTTGACCCACAGTGTACTTGTAGCTCCAAGCCGCTAAAGTAGGAATCTTCGCGATTAAACGGATCGCAGTGATTTCACGGTGGTTAACATCTTCGATGTCCAGGTTGTTGTGATAGAACGCAGATAATGCACCCACAACACCAACCATGATCGCCATAGGATGCGCATCACGACGGAAACCGTTATAGAAGCGGCTAACTTGGTCGTGAACCATGGTGTGGTTACGAACTTTCGCGTCAAATTCTTCTTTTTGCTCAGCTGTTGGAAGCTCGCCGTTTAATAACAGGTAGCAAGTTTCCAGGTAATCAGCTTTAGTCGCCAATTGATCAATCGGGTAACCGCGGTGTAACAGAACACCTTTGTTACCGTCAATGAATGTGATCTTAGATTCACAAGAAGCTGTCGCCATAAAACCAGGATCAAAAGTAAAGTGACCTGCAGCCAACACATCCTTAAC
The DNA here is from genome assembly GCF_013418255.1 of Acinetobacter sp. YH12155. NCBI lineage: Bacteria > Pseudomonadati > Pseudomonadota > Gammaproteobacteria > Moraxellales > Moraxellaceae > Acinetobacter > Acinetobacter sp. YH12155. The sequence continues at coordinate 98,074 of NZ_VPCK01000005.1, read as the reverse complement.
GTCAATTACATCTGGGCCCAATGTGCCGCTGTAAATTGGTAATTCAATTTCTTTGCCATCAAGCTGTAAAACGGCTTTCTTGCCAGTTGCTTCAGACATTCAATAGATCTCCTGTCCTGGTGAATGTTGATCTGACTCGTAGTATCAATCTTTTAATGCGCGAATCAGACGGATCGAAAATTTGCTATAAGATTAGTGTGTACTGAAATTTTGTCAATTATACTTATGGATAAAAAGTGACGCTGACACAGCAGCTTAGTCAAAAAATATTCGTATGAAAAACTGAGTAAAATCACAGCACCGACGCGCTATAATAAGTCAAATTCCCGGACAGGTGCAGAAAAAAATAATAGGAATGCTTTAATTGTAAGCAATTTTTTAGCGTTAAAAGCTCTTGAAAAGCCAGGCTGCTGGAATTTTAAGCTTTCCGAAATGTATCTGTTTTTCATAACTTAGCTGGGCTTTTCCGGTTCTGCTGCTGCTTTGTTATTCATAAATAAAAGCGCTAAGTCTGTCATTTTTTTAGGTTTAACTGGTTAAAAAATAGCTGATTAAATCAGCCATTCAGCCAGTTAACTTGTTCTGATGCGCTGAAATTGCAAGTAAAGTCAGAGCAATCTGTCAGCTTTTGCAAGACTCAAAATCCAAATGCCGGCCTGAAGCGGGAAGCACGGGCAGGGCGCTGAAAATATTTCATGTTGTTTGCCTGATAGCAAATATTCAAGGAAAAAATATTCAGGCACCCAAAGATAAAGTGAAAAGATTCAACAATATAGTGTCTAGACATTTACTGTGCTGCTTTAGTCTAAATATTTCAGTCCGGTGAAAATTGCAATTATAGCTAAAACCAATAGCAGAAATATAAAATAAATTAATAAAAAACAGTGAGATGATGCCTTAAAGATGTATCCGGTTGATGTGTTTCATAAATTACCTATTTGTTAATGATTCTTATTTAAGGATTTTTTGTTCAAAAAGCCCAGTGCGGTTGTTTGTATTTTAATAGTTGACGTTTTATAATTCAGTGTCGTTTTGAATATAGGCATTCGAATGCCTAGCAATGCCAGCTTTCCTTCGAATTAATTCCAACAAACTCCGGATGGAGTTTTTACTTACAGGATGCCCGCTGTGAAAAGCAACAGACCTGTCAATTTGTCCATGGGTCAAGTTTTATCAGTAAACTTAAAATCACCTGTGGCTATTGCATCAATTTTACACCGTCTTTCAGGTGTCATCGTATTTTTACTCGTACCGGTACTTCTTTGGTTATTAGACAAGTCTTTGTCTTCGCCAGAAGGTTTTGCAGAAGTACAGGAAATCTTTAACGGTTTCTTTGTCCGCTTTATCGTATGGGTATTTGTAGCCGGATTAATCTATCACTTCATCGCTGGTGTCAAGCATTTACTTGCTGACCTTGGTGTTGCAGAGGAACTGCAAAGTGGTCGTGTTGCAGCTACTATCGCATTAGTCTTGTCTGCGATTGGTATTCTCGCAGCCTTTGTATGGATTGTTCTCTAATGAAAAGTGCTACAGGTTTAACGGGTTCAGGTTCTCGCGACTGGTTTATCCAACGCGTAAGTGCTGTTGTTCTTGCTGTTTATACCGTTGTGGTATTTGGTTGGATTCTGCTGAATGGCGGATTTAACTTTGAACAGTGGTACGGCTTTATGATGACATTACCAATGAAGATTTTATCTTTATTGGCAGTCTTATCTCTTGTTGCACACGCATGGATTGGTATGTGGCAGGTATTCACAGATTACGTGACTACTCGTCAGATGGGTCCTTCAGCTTCAGGTTTACGCCTAGTGCTGACTTCAGCAGTGATTATTGCTGTTTTTGCATATGCAATCTGGGCAATCCAGATTTTCTGGGCGAATTGATAGGAAGATATCATGGGCGCGATTAACCCTAAAGAAGATTATTCAAACATTCCACACCAATTTTTTGACGCAGTCATCGTTGGTGGTGGTGGTTCAGGTATGCGTGCATCTTACCAACTTGCTCAAGCGGGTTTGAAAGTTGCAGTACTGACCAAAGTATTCCCAACACGTTCGCACACGGTTGCGGCGCAAGGTGGTATTGGTGCATCTCTTGGTAACATGCAAGAAGATAACTGGCACTACCACTTCTATGACACGGTTAAAGGTTCTGACTGGTTAGGCGACCAAGACGCGATCGAATTCATGACGCGTGAAGCGCCACAAGTGGTTTATGAATTAGAACACTTGGGTATGCCATTTGACCGTAACGCAGACGGTACAATTTACCAGCGTCCATTCGGTGGTCACTCTGCAAACTACGGTGAAAAAGCTGTGCCACGTGCATGTGCTGCTGCTGACCGTACAGGCCACGCGCTGCTTCACACGCTTTATCAAAGCAACGTGAAAATGGGTACTCAATTTTTCGTTGAATGGATTGCACTTGACTTAATCCGTAACGAAGCAGGCGACGTACTGGGTGTAACTGCAATTGACCAGGAAACAGGTAAAATTGCGGTATTCCAAGCCAAAGCGACGCTATTCGCTACTGGTGGTGCAGGTCGTGTTTACCGTGCATCTACTAACGCGTATATCAACACGGGTGACGGTCTTGGTATGGCTGCTCGTGCAGGTATTCCATTACAGGATATGGAATTCTGGCAATTCCACCCAACAGGTGTTGCGGGCGCAGGCGTATTGTTAACGGAAGGCTGTCGTGGTGAGGGTGGTATCCTTCGTAACGATTCTGGCGAACCGTTCATGGAGCGTTATGCTCCAACTTTAAAAGACTTGGCGCCACGTGACTTCGTATCACGTTCTATGGACCAGGAAATTAAAGAAGGCCGTGGTTGTGGTCCGAACAAAGACTACATCTTGCTGGATATGACGCACCTGGGTGCTGACACGATCATGAAACGTCTGCCATCTGTATTCGAGATTGGCAAGAAATTCGCGAACGTTGACTGTACTAAAGAGCCAATTCCGGTTGTACCAACAATCCATTACCAAATGGGTGGTATTCCGACCAACATTCATGGTCAGGTTGTTGTTCCAGAATCTCGTGAAACGACTCCACTGGTTGCCAACTACGACAAAGACACTGACACATATTCTACAAATGCGGAAGGTCGTGACTTTGCGAAACCTGTAAAAGGTTTCTATGCAATTGGTGAATGTTCATGTGTATCTGTACACGGTGCAAACCGTTTAGGTACTAACTCACTGCTTGACCTGGTGGTATTTGGTAAAGCGGCTGGTCAACATATCATTGAGTATGTAACTAAACAGCACGATGGCGAGTACGAACCACTACCTACAACTGTACTTGAAAACACGCTGAACCGTATTCGTAAACTTGACGAATCAACTTCAGGTGAAAACGCTCAAGAAGTTGCGGATGCAATTCGTAACATCGTTCAGGATCACGCAGGTGTATTCCGTACTTCAGCATTGCTTGAAGAAGGTGTGAAACAGATTCTTGCGCTTGAACCACGTGTTCGCAATATCCACCTGAAAGACAAATCTAAAGTCTTCAACACTGCACGTGTAGAAGCATTAGAAGTTGAAAACCTATACGAAGTCGCAAAAGCAACCTTGATTTCTGCTGCTGCGCGTAAAGAGTGTCGTGGTGCGCACACTGTTGTAGACTTTGAATTACCACCAGATCACCCGACTTATTCTTATGGTCGTCGTGATGATGAGTGGATGAAGCACACTCTGTGGTTCTCTGCAGACAACCGTCTTGAGTACAAACCAGTACGTTACAAGCCGCTTTCTGTTGCAGCTATTCCACCTAAACCACGTACATTCTAATCAGGAGAAACAAGATGAGTAGAGGTACTCGTACATTTCATATCTACCGCTATGATCCTGATAAGGATAAAGCACCGTACATGCAAACATTCAAGCTGGAATTGACTGATAAGCATCGTATGTTGCTTGACGCACTTTTGGCGTTGAAAGTACAAGACGAAACTTTAACGTTCCGTCGTTCTTGCCGCGAAGGTATTTGTGGTTCTGATGGTGTAAACATCAATGGTAAAAACGGTTTGGCGTGTCTTTGGAACCTGAACGATTTACCAAATGAAATCACCATTCGTCCATTACCAGGTCTGCCAGTGATCAAAGACCTAGTTGTTGATATGAATCAGTTCTACGACCAGTACAACAAGATTCAGCCATTCTTGATCAACAACCAGCCTGCGCCACCAAAAGAGCGTTTACAGTCTCAGGAAGACCGTGAGCACCTAGATGGCCTGTATGAATGTATTTTATGTGCATGCTGTTCAACTTCATGCCCATCATTCTGGTGGAACCCGGACAAATTCCTGGGTCCTTCAGCGCTGTTGAATGCTTACCGCTTCATCATCGATTCACGTGATACTGCAACTCAAGAGCGTCTGGCGCGTCTTGATGACCCGTTCTCGCTGTTCCGTTGTAAAGGCATCATGAACTGTGTGTCAGTTTGTCCGAAAGGTCTGAACCCAACCAAAGCAATCGGTCACATCCGTAACATGCTTCTGGATACTGCGGGTTAATCTGAACGCCAGTTTGGTGAATTCAAAAAGCACATCTCTGGATGTGCTTTTTTTATGCTGTTTTATTGAACACTTGAATGGGGTTGGTCTGATGAGATGCATTGCTGCATACAAACTGGGTATGAAAAGTGCAGGTGAATAGTTTTAAATCAATCTTCTAAAAAAGTGTAATAGAGTGATGGTATTTTGTTTTAATACGCCCAGAAATGGGGCATGAGACTGCAAAAAGTGGTGCAAGATGTTATTATATAACGCAAGTTGAAGAGGGCAGATTGAAAGATGTGCTCTCTTTTGTTTTATGAAATAAAGAAGCCGTTGGACTTTGGTCTTAATTGCTTCTAATTATTAAATAAAGCACCATATGTTAGAGCAAAATATGTTTCTTGTATTTCGCCAATTTATAGGAGGTATACGTCAAAAAAATCAATTGAGAGTTGGAGATCATGTTACGATTAATAAACTTCTATATTTAAAAATTGAGGTTGAATTTATGTACATTTTTTCAACATTTAAAGAGATGTAGAAAGCCAGAAATTAGAGTAAACCTATTTAGAAAAGCTAATTTGCCGAATTAATTTTTCTAAGTCGATTTGCAAAAAAATTGCTCGGTTTTGGCCGAGTATAAAATGAGTGATGATGCCAATCAGGGCGTTATGATTCATTATTCACATTGGGTAGTCCTAATGTAGTGATAACGCCTCATGACAGTTGTCGAATGGGGACGAATGTCATGTTACCAATTTGACATTATCAATCATGGGTTTTGCTTAAAAAGCATCCTGAAAAATGTTTTTGCAATAGGAAATGGGTCCACAAATGCAAGAAGTTGCTGACGCTCTGCGTCTTGACACTGAACTTTCCGCTGATAGTGCAGCGTATATTGAAGAACTTTATGAGCAGTATTTAACGTCTCCAGAGTCAGTTGGTGAAGACTGGAGAGTGTACTTCGATAAATTCCCAAAAGGTGATCAACCTCATAGCAATGTACGTGAGCAATTCCTTTTATTGGGTCGCAACTCAAATCGTATTCAGTCTGTGGCTCAAAGCGCGGTAAGCTCTGAGCATGAACGTCGTCAAATAGGCGTCCTGCAACTGATCGCAGCGTATCGTAATCGTGGTCACCAAAAAGCAAAATTAGATCCGCTAGGTTTGGCAAAACGCGAAGAAGTGCCAGATCTTGATCTTGCTGCGCACGGTTTAACCAAATCTGATTTAGATACCGTATTCAACACAGGCAACCTGGCGATTGGTAAAACAGATACCACGCTGGGCGAAATGGTTGAAGCGATGGAAGCAACTTACTGCGGTTCAATTGGTGCAGAGTACATGCACATTGTTGACACCAAAGAGAAACGCTGGATTCAACAGCGTCTTGAAAGTGCTCGTGGTCAGTATGGCTTCAATGCAGAACAGAAAAAACACTTCCTTGAGCGTTTAACTGCCGCTGAAGGTCTGGAAAAATATTTAGGTAATAAATACGTTGGTGCAAAACGCTTTGGTGTGGAAGGTGGTGAATCTTTCATTCCAATGGTTAACGAACTAATTCAACGTGCCGGTGCGGTTGGTTGTAAAGAAGTCGTGATTGGTATGCCACACCGTGGCCGTCTGAACTTGCTGGTTAACATCATGGGTAAAAACCCGGCTGACCTGTTTGGCGAGTTCGAAGGTAAATCTTTACACAAGAAAGGTTCGGGTGACGTTAAGTACCACCAAGGTTTCTCATCTAACGTAATGACCCCAGGTGGCGAAGTTCACTTGGCATTGGCGTTTAACCCGTCGCACCTTGAAATTGTTGGACCTGTGGTTGAAGGTTCGGTACGTGCCCGTCAAGTACGTCGTAAAGACATTGGTGGCGATGACGTATTGCCATTAATCGTACACGGTGATGCTGCATTTGCAGGTCAGGGCGTGAACCAGGAAACTTTCCAGATGTCACAAACACGCGGTTATACCGTGGGTGGTACTGTGCACATCGTAATTAACAACCAGGTTGGTTTCACTACCTCTGATCCACGTGATGCGCGTTCTACAGAATACTGTACCGACATCGCGAAAATGGTTCAGGCGCCAGTATTCCACGTGAATGGTGATGATCCTGAAGCGGTAATCTTCGTAACGCAATTGGCACACGACTTCCGTCATACTTTCCGTAAAGACGTAGTGATTGACCTGTTCTGTTACCGTCGTCGTGGTCACAACGAAGCGGATGAGCCATCTGCAACCCAGCCACTGATGTATCAGGTGATCAACAAGAAAGCCACTACACGTACTTTGTATGCAGACCAACTAGTACAACAGGGCGTATTAGATCGCGCTGCTGCAGACCAAATGGTTGAAGACTACCGTGCCGATCTTGAAGCAGGTAATCACGTTGCCAATGCGCTGGTTCTTGAACCGAACAAGAAAATGTTTGTGGACTGGACGCCGTACCTGGGCCATGAATACACTGACGAATGGGATACCACTTTCCCGGCTGAGCGCTTAAAAGAGCTTGGTGAAGGCATGCGTAAACTTCCAGAAGGTTTCGTGATGCAGCGTCAGGTGTCTAAAGTGATTGACGAACGTCTGAAAATGCAGACCGGCGAAATGCCGCTGAACTGGGGTGCTGCTGAAACTCTAGCCTATGCAACACTGCTAGATCAGGGTTACCTGGTACGTATTACTGGTGAAGACGTAGGTCGTGGTACCTTCTCGCACCGTCATGCCAAACTGCATAACCAGGTTGATGGCGAAACTTATATTCCATTGTGCCATGTGAAAGAAAACCAGCCGCGTTTTGCTTTATATGACTCGCTATTGTCTGAAATGGCGGTACTGGCATTTGAATATGGTTATGCGACCACGATTCCACACGGTCTGATCATTTGGGAAGCACAATTTGGTGACTTCGCTAACTGTGCGCAAGTGGTGATTGACCAGTTCATCGCCTCTGGTGAAACCAAGTGGGAACGTGTATGTGGTTTAACCATGTTGCTGCCACACGGCTTTGAAGGTCAAGGTCCGGAACACTCATCTGCACGTTTAGAACGTTTCTTACAGCTGTGTGCTGAAGATAACATGCAAGTGATTACTCCGACTACACCAGCACAGATTTTCCACGCTTTACGTCGTCAAGCGATTCGTCCAATCCGTAAGCCAATGATTGTGATGTCACCGAAATCATTACTGCGTCACAAGCTGGCAACTTCATCTCTTGATGAGCTAGCAACTGGTACTTTCCAGACTGTGATTGACGAAATCGACAGCAACATCAACAAGGCCGACGTGACCCGTCTGGTACTTTGTGGTGGTAAAGTGTATTACGACCTGCTTGAAAAACGTCGTGAAAAAGAATTGAACAACACGGCAATTGTTCGTATTGAACAGTTGTATCCATACCCAGAACAACGCATTGCGGAAATTCTTGAAGCTTATCCAAACGTGAAAGAACTGGTTTGGACTCAGGAAGAACCGAAGAACCAAGGTGCTTGGTTGTTCATCGCGCCGCGTCTATATGATGACGTGATGAAAGCTGGTAAACAGGTTCGTATCAGCTTTGCTGGTCGTGAGGCTTCTGCCGCTCCAGCGTGTGGTTCACCATATTTGCATGCAAAACAACAAGCTCAGCTCATCAATGACGCGCTTGCGATCGTAGCTGAATAACAGGAGATTCGAAGTAATGGCAACCGAAATTAAAGCACCGGTATTTCCAGAGTCAGTTGCAGATGGAACAATCGCGACTTGGCACAAACAACCAGGTGAAGCAGTATCACGTGATGAAGTGATCTGTGACATTGAAACTGACAAAGTTGTTCTGGAAGTTGTAGCTCCTGCAGACGGTACGATTGCTCAAATCATTAAAAATGAAGGCGATACTGTACTTTCAAATGAAGTGATTGCACAGTTTGAAGAAGGTGCTGTATCTGGCGCTGCGCAAACTCAAGCAGTTCAGTCTGAAGAGAAAGTTGAACAGGCCGCTGCGAAAACTGAAGCAGGTGCAGCACCTGTAGTTGAGCGTGCTCAACCAGTTGCGGACCAGGCACCAGCAGTGCGTAAAGCATTGACTGAAACAGGTATCAACGCTGCTGACGTACAAGGTACAGGCCGTGGCGGTCGCATCACCAAAGAAGATGTGGCAAACCATCAGGCGAAACCAGCGGCTGCGCCTTTAACTGCAGCAGTAGGCGAGCGTATCGAGAAACGTGTTCCTATGACGCGTTTACGTAAGCGTGTAGCTGAACGTTTACTTGCAGCGACTCAAGAAACTGCAATGTTGACGACGTTCAACGAAGTGAACATGAAACCAATCATGGAAATGCGTAAGCAATATAAAGACGCATTTGAAAAACGCCACGGTGCGCGTCTTGGCTTCATGTCATTCTTCGTAAAAGCTGCGACTGAAGCGCTAAAACGTTACCCAGCAGTCAACGCATCAATTGATGGCGATGATATTGTTTATCACGGTTACTATGACATCGGTGTAGCTGTATCTTCTGACCGTGGTCTGGTGGTTCCTGTATTACGTGATACAGACCGTATGAACTACGCTGAAGTTGAATCTGGCATTGGCGCTTATGCTGCGAAAGCGCGTGAAGGCAAACTTGCGATTGAAGACATGACTGGCGGTACATTCACCATTACTAACGGTGGTACTTTCGGTTCACTGCTGTCTACGCCAATTCTGAATACACCACAAACTGCTATTCTAGGTATGCACAAAATCCAGGAACGTCCTATGGCAGTCAATGGTCAGGTTGAAATCTTGCCAATGATGTATTTAGCGCTGTCTTATGACCACCGTTTAATCGATGGTAAAGAAGCGGTAGGTTTCCTTGTAACAATCAAAGAATTGTTAGAAGAGCCAGCTAAACTTATCCTTGACTTATAATTTATTAATTAAAAATCTCTCCTAACCCCTCTAAAAAAGAGGGGAAAGGTTCCCCCTTGAGTAAAAGGGGGGATTTAGAGAGATTGATTGGAGATAAAAATGTCTCAACAATTTGATTTAGTTGTTATTGGCGGTGGTCCAGGCGGTTATGAAGCAGCCATTCGTGCGGCTCAGCTTGGTTTTAAAGTGGCATGTATCGAAAAACGCATCCACAAAGGTAAACCATCTTTAGGTGGTACCTGCTTAAACGTGGGCTGTATCCCGTCTAAAGCGCTGCTTGATTCTTCACACCGTTATGAAGATACCGTTCATCACCTGGCTGATCATGGTATTACGACAGGTGAAGTAAACTTTGACCTGTCTAAATTACTGGCACGTAAAGACAAGATTGTTGACCAGTTGACTGGCGGTATTGACCAGTTGCTGAAAGGCAATGGTATCGAATGGTTAAAAGGTACTGGTAAATTACTGGCGGGTAAGAAAGTTGAGTTTGTTCCTCACGAAGGTGAAACTCAGATTCTAGAACCAAAATACGTAATTCTTGCGTCTGGTTCTGTACCTGTGAACATTCCGGTTGCTCCTGTTGATCAAGACATTATTGTTGATTCTACTGGCGCGCTTGAGTTCCCTGAAGTACCGAAGCGTTTAGGCGTGATTGGTGCCGGCGTGATCGGTCTGGAGCTTGGTTCAGTATGGCGTCGTCTAGGTGCTGAAGTTGTTGTATTTGAAGCAATGGATGCCTTCTTGCCAATGGCGGATAAAGCGCTGGCAAAAGACTACCAGAAACTGCTGACCAAACAGGGTCTGGATATTCGTGTAGGCGCGAAAGTGTCTGGCACTGAAGTCAACGGTCGTGAAGTGACTGTAAAATACACCCAAGGCGGCGAAGAGAAAGAACAGACTTTCGACAAGCTGATCGTGTGTGTGGGTCGTCGTGCGTATGCTGAAGGCTTACTGGCTGATGACTGCGGTATCAAACTGACTGAACGTGGTCTGGTTGAAGTGAACGACTGGTGTGCGACTTCTGTTGAAGGCGTATACGCAATTGGTGACTTGGTACGCGGTCCAATGCTGGCACACAAAGCCATGGAAGAAGGCGTAATGGCAGTTGAACGTATTCACGGTCATGCTGCTCAAGTGAACTATGACACCATCATCTCTGTCATCTATACACACCCTGAAGCGGCGTGGGTAGGTTTAACAGAAGAGCAGGCCAAAGAAAAAGGTCATGAAGTGAAAACCGGTCAATTCGGTTTCGCAGTCAACGGCCGGGCTTTAGCTGCCGGTGAAGGTGCTGGTTTCGTGAAGTTCGTTGCCGATGCTAAAACAGATCGTTTACTGGGTATGCACGTGATTGGACCTGCGGCGTCTGACATTGTTCACCAAGGTATGATCGCGCTTGAATTTGTATCTTCAGTTGAAGATTTACAATTAATGACATTCGGTCACCCAACCTTCTCTGAGGTGGTGCACGAAGCGGCACTGGCCGTCGATGGACGTGCCATCCACGCGATTCAGCGTAAGCGTAAATAAATAAAAAAAGAGCGGTTTCGACCGCTCTTTTTCATTTGGTGGTTGTTTTTGTTTGAATAATCATCTAAAACTAAAACGATAAAACTGTATAAATGTTAATACTCACGACGATGGATGTTGGAGTTTTAGCGAGTCATAAAAAAACGTGAAAAGTAGTAAAAGGTAAATAAATGAATCTACATGAGTACCAAGCCAAAGCGCTATTAAAAAAATATGGTATGCCGGTGCAGGAAGGTCTGCTTGCAACCAATGCAGATGAAGCAGTACAGGCATTTGAACAGCTCGGTGGCAAATTCGCTGTCATGAAAGCCCAGGTGCATGCGGGTGGCCGTGGTAAGGCGGGTGGTGTGAAAGTGGTGAAATCGGCTGAAGAAGCGGCAGAGTATGCTAATCAGCTGATCGGTACTCGACTGGTCACTTATCAGACCGATGCCAATGGCCAGCCGGTGAACAGTATTCTGGTGGCCCAGGATGTCTATCCGGTAGAGCGTGAATTATATTTAGGTGCCGTGGTGGATCGTTCTAGCCGTCGCGTGACCTTTATGGCCTCAACCGAAGGTGGGGTCGAAATTGAAAAAGTCGCAGAAGAAACCCCAGAAAAAATTATTAAAGTTGAAGTTGATCCTCTAGTCGGTTTATTACCATTTCAGGCACGTGAAGTTGCGTTTGCCCTGAACTTAAAAGATGGACAAATCAACCAGTTTGTTAAAATCATGACTGCGGCGTATCAGGCCTTTATTGAAAACGATTTTGCCCTGTTTGAAATTAACCCATTGTCTGTACGTGAAAACGGCGAAATTTTATGTGTCGATGCCAAAGTCGGCATTGATTCCAATGCGCTGTACCGTTTGCCGGAAGTGGCGGCACTGCGTGACAAGAGCCAGGAAAATGAGCGCGAGCTGAAAGCCTCTGAGTTCGATCTTAACTATGTAGCGCTAGAAGGCAATATTGGCTGTATGGTCAATGGTGCCGGTCTTGCCATGGCAACCATGGACATCATCAAATTGTATGGTGGTCAACCGGCCAACTTCCTCGATGTCGGTGGCGGCGCAACCAAAGAGCGCGTGATTGAAGCATTTAAAATTATTCTGGCTGACAATTCGGTTCAGGGAGTATTAATCAATATTTTTGGTGGAATTGTACGTTGTGACATGATTGCGGAGGCGATTATTGCAGCAGTTCAGGAAGTCAATGTCAGCGTGCCGGTGGTGGTACGTCTGGAAGGAAACAATGCTGAACTGGGGGCCAAATTACTGGATGAATCTGGCCTGACCTTAATTTCTGCAAATGGCCTGGCCGATGCTGCAGAAAAAATTGTTGCTGCAGTAAAAGCTTAAGGAGATGCATCATGAGCGTATTAGTAAATAAAGACACAAAAGTATTGGTTCAGGGTTTCACTGGTAAAAACGGAACCTTTCATTCGGCTCAGGCGCTGGATTATGGCACGCGTGTTGTCGGCGGTGTAACTCCAGGTAAAGGTGGTCAAACCCATTTAGACCTGCCAGTATTTAACACCATGAAGCAGGCTGTCCGTGAAACTCAGGCTGACGCTTCGGTGATTTATGTACCCGCACCTTTTGTACTGGACTCGATTGTTGAAGCAGTCGATGCCGGTATTGAACTGATTGTGGTAATTACTGAAGGTGTACCGACCCTAGATATGCTAAAAGCCAAACGCTATCTGGAAACCAATGGTAATGGTACACGCCTGATTGGCCCGAACTGTCCGGGTATTATCACCCCGGGCGAATGTAAGATCGGGATTATGCCAGGTCATATTCATCAGCCAGGGAAAATCGGGATTATCTCGCGTTCAGGAACGCTGACCTATGAAGCGGTTGCGCAAACCACCAAATTGGGTCTGGGCCAGTCGACCTGTATCGGCATCGGCGGTGATCCGATTCCGGGCATGAACCAGATTGACTGTCTGAAACTGTTTCAGGACGATCCTCAAACTGAAGCCATTATCATGATTGGTGAGATTGGCGGCACAGCCGAAGAAGAAGCAGCCGAATACATTCAGGCGCATGTGACCAAGCCTGTGGTGGGCTATATTGCCGGTGTAACCGCACCAAAAGGCAAACGCATGGGCCATGCTGGCGCGATTATTTCTGGCGGTAAAGGAACCGCAGAGGAGAAATTTGCTGCCTTTGAACGTGCCGGAATGGCTTATACCCGTAGCCCGGCCGAGCTCGGTTCAACCATGCTGAAAGTATTGCAGGCCAAAGGTTTGGTGTAAAACCTACCTGACTAAAAAACCCCAGTTCTTGGGGTTTTTTATGGCAAAGAACATAGATAATGATGACGCTTCTATTGAGGAAAAAGTAAAGCATACAAAACAAATAAAATGATTGTTTTAGTAATTGTGATTTACATCACACTTTAATAGAATATCGAGCAATAATTATCAGAAACTTGAGAATTTATATGATCAAAATAACAACGATCATGCCGATTCAGTGTCTGTCGCTTTGCTCTTTTTTATTTTTTTCTTCTGCTCATGCCAATACGCTTGATCAGCAACGTGAGCACGCGGTGGAGATGGTTCGGTCCGGGCAGGTGGTCTCTGGACTCAATCGCTTGCAGGCGTTATTAGCTCAATTTCCCACAGATCAAAAGTTAATTGCGGATTATCTAGTTTTGGCCTATGGTCAGCCTGTGGTACATCCACAGGATTTATACCGCCTAACGCAGCAGATTCAACCTAAAACCTTTCCTGCCTATGCCCAGGTCAGCGCTATCAAGGTGCTCCGTGATGCCAAGCAGTACGCTCAGGCCAAAGCGTATCTGGCCCGGTTTCAGCCTTTAAATACCCAGGCCAGCGGCAAAGTCTGGCACGCGGTACTGGAAGCCGAGTCGGGTCAGGCAGCAGCCGCTAAAACGTTGCTGAAAAACCTGCAATGGCAACAGCTTAGTGCCGATGACCTGAGTTTATTGTCTTATACCTATCGTATCCTGAATATGCCGGTACAAGCCTTGCAGGCAGCCGAAGCCGGATTAAAAAAGCAAAGCAGCATTGCAGGCCATGAACAATATGTACTGTCGCTGATGCTTAATGGCAAGCATCATGCAGCAGAGCACTATCTGCTGCAACAACAGTTAGCACAGAGCCATCCTCGTTTGTTACTGCAAGTTAAACAGCACCAGTTTTCTACCCGGATTCAGAATGCAGTACAGGCCTATAAAACGGCACAACTGCGCAGTGAATATGCAACAGCCTATACCGAGCTGGATGCGGTACTGGCCGATATGGCTGCACATGAACCACAGGTGGCAGCTGACACCGAACTGCAGCGCGCATTCTATGCCGATTATCTGTATGCCTTGGGACAGCGTAAGCGTCATCAGCAGGTCTTGAAAATTGTGCAACAGCAGCATCAGCCAATTGCAAACTGGCCGGCTTATGTACGCCATGCCATTGCCGATGCCTATCTGGCCACCCGACAACCGGAACTGGCTGAACCGGTGTATTTAAGCCTGTTTCAGGAAAAGAACTATGCAGACTATACGGTGTATGCCGGTTTGTATTATGCCTATATCGAACAGGAAAAATTCAAGCAGGCTGATCAGCTGATTCAGGACATGGACCGTCAGTTACCGCGTTATCGTTATAGCGAGGCCAAAGGCGTGGACCGCAGTACCCATGAAGACCGGGAGCAGTATCTGGCTTTAAAAGGGCTGAACTATGCCTACCGCAACGAACATGCCAAAGCCGAGCAGTATTTTGAAACCCTGGTTTCAATTGCACCGAATAATCTGGCCTATCAGAACAATCTGGCACAAATTCAGCGCTGGCGTGAAAAACCACTGACTTCCCAACAAACGCTGGAGCAGTGGAATGGCCTGGATCAGGTCAGTCAAATCACCCAGATTAACCAGATGCAAAATGCCCAAGCCCTGAATGATATTAGGGGCTGGCGTCAGCTGAATCAGGCCTTGTTACAGACGGCTGCAGATGATACCGGTGTGCAATTAAGCCGCAAAGAATTAAAGGATCGCGATCATTTCAGCATTCAGCATGAAAGTTATTTTTCTGAAAGTCGTTCCGATCAGGAACAGTTGCTGAACCGTTTAAAAGGTTCAGAAGAGCGTACCCATTGGACCCGTCTTAACAGCCCGTGGCTAAATGAGCATTATCAGGTTTTTATTGACCATCAGCATCGGCAGGGGCGTTATGAAGATGGCACCCTGGATGATCCGCGTTTAGGTCTGGGTGTGGCCTGGTCCAAAGATCGCAAGTATGCCAGCCTGTTGCTGTCTCAATCTTTAGATGAAGACCGTGTGGGCGCTGCACTGGACTGGTCACACTGGTTAAATGATCATTGGCAATATCATCTGGCGGTGAATACCCAGGCCGATATTCCGTTGCAGGCAATGGCCAAAGCACATGAAGGACAGTCGTATCGGGCGGGTTTTAACTGGCAGGCCAACGAGTCGCGTAAAGCCGGTGCACAATTTCAATTGACCGATATTGATGATGGCAACACCCGTCAGGAATATCAGGCCTATTTTAGCCAGCAGTTTTATCAGGCCCCGCATCATCTGAGTCGTGCCACGCTCAGCGGCTATTATGGAAAAAATAAGCCCGTCGCCGTGGATTATTTTAATCCTGAATCCAGCCATAGTTTAGAGCTGAAACTGGAACATGACTGGATGACCTGGCGTCGTTATGAGCAACATTTTAATCAGCATTTTGAACTGACGCTGGGCACATTTGGACAGAAAGACTATTCCAATGAGCCGATATATAACCTGTTTTATCGCCATGACTGGCGTGTGTCACGAACCTGGAAACTGCACTATGGCATTGGTTGGGGCAGCCATCCGTACGATGGCAAAACAGAAGAAAAAACCTATGCAGTATTCGGCTTTGAAGGACGATTCTAATGCAAATGAAACCCGCTTTACTCCTGAGTGCCTGTATCGCTGCATGTGTTTATTCTCCTTTGACCGTGCAGGCCGAGACCAGCACAGCGCCAGCAGCAACTACAGCGCCGCTTGATGCGCAGGCCTATGAATTTGTTACCTTAACTTTTCATGATGTGCGTGATGACGTTGCCAAACAGGGTGACCGTGATTTATACGCCATCAGTACCCATAACTTTGCCCAGTTCCTGCAATGGATTAAAGAACATGGCTGGCAGCCCATTCGGCTAGAAGATGTCTGGCGGGCCCGTCAGCACAAGACAGCCTTACCGGAAAAAGCAGTATTAATTACCATTGATGATGGCGCACTCAGCAGCTATAGCCATATTTTTCCCTTATTAAAGCTGCATCAGGTTCCGGCTGTTTTTGCCATTCCGACCAGCTGGATTAATGGCAATACCAAAGATGCCTATGAAGCCTATGGGGAGGGCAACCTGATGAACTGGCCGCAGATGCGTGAAATGCAGCAATCCGGTCTGGTCGAGTTTGCCTCACACAGTGATGACTTGCATCACGGGATTATTGCCAATCCGCAGCTAAACCAGCAGCCAGCCGCGATTACCCGTGAATATTTCCCGGCCCAGCAGCGTTATGAATCTGATCGCGCCTATGCGAAGCGAGTGGTAAAAGACTTGCGTCAATCAAAGCAGATTCTGGATCGTGAGTTGGGAATCAATACCCGTGCCATTTTCTGGCCGTATGGTGCGGTGACCAAGGAAACTGAAGCGCTGGCCCGTGAAGCCGGTCTACCAATGTCGTTTAGTCTGGGCAGCGTACTGACATTGGCTGATGCCGATACCACCTATCAGCGTGCCCTGATTACGGAAAACCCATCACCTGAAGAAGTGTTTGGTGAAATTAAAGACTTCTTAATGAATAGCCGGGCGCCGCATAAGCAGCGTAAAAGTTTATTACGCATTAACCTGGCAGATCTGGCGGGGAGCAATATCACCGCATCAGAAGCACATCTGAGCCAGCTGCTCAATCAGGTCAATGCCTTTCAATCCAATACGCTGGTCCTGAATGCGGTGGCCGATCAGAATGCCGATGGCAAAATTGATGTAGCTTATTTTCCGAATCGAAGCTTGCCAGTGGCTCAGGATTTGCTGAACCGGGTGGTATGGCAGGCCCGGACCCGGATTGCTAATCGGGTATATGCAGAAATGCCGCTGAGTCTGGAAACCCGGCAAGGTTATGATCTGGCAGAATTGACCGCAGATCTGGTGAAAAACAACAGCTCGATTGAAGGGCTGATGATTGAAACCGGCGATGCGTTACATTGCGCCGTATTTCAGGCCGAATGGAGTGCAAGCTGTCAGGCACAGCTGCAACAGGTGTTGAGCATCAAGAACCGGACCAAAAGCCAGGGTAAATACTATGCCAATATCAGTAATAACTATCAGACTGCATTAAAGCTGGAGATTCAGAATCAGCCACTTGACGGACTGAAAAAACTGCTGCAGCAACTGCCGGATCATGCCGATTTCCTGTATCTGGCTGTCGATCCGTTGGCATCCCCCCAAGCCATCAAACATCTGCATCAGGCTTTAAACCAGTTAAATGATCGTGAAAAGCAGCATTTGATGATTAACTTGCAGATCAATCCGGACAGCACTGCAACAGACTGGCGGTATTATCAGCAGATGTATCAGCAGCTGAGACGTCAGGGCATTCAAAAAATTGGTATTGATAATTATCAGCCGACCCATGGGCAGGCCGTGCATCAGCACCTGTACCGGGCGTTGAGCCTGAATGCAAGTCCGCTGAGTTATCGTGATCCCTATGTCCTGGAACAGGGAGAGCCGCAATGATGGAAGTGTTCTCGAAATTGAGTTTTAACGATTTTTATTTTGGTTTTGCATTTTTATATCCTCTGCTGATGGCCTGGCTGTGGATTGCGGGCGGGATCTGGTTTTATTTTAAACGGGAATACCGTCAGGATCATTTCCCTGAACCGAGCGATGAAGGCTGCAGTATTATCATTCCTTGCTTCAATGAAGAAGAGCAGGTCAGACGTACCATCAAGTTTGCCATGCAAAGCCAGTATCCGGAATTTGAAGTGATTGCAGTCAATGATGGCAGTCAGGACCGGACTGCAGCAATTCTGGATGAGCTGGCCACGCAATATCCAAAGCTACGGGTGGTCCATCTGGCCGAAAACCAGGGCAAAGCCTATGCCTTAAGAGCCGGGGCAATGGTTAGTCGCTATGAATTTCTGGTCTGTATTGATGGTGATGCGCTGCTGCATCCACACGCAGTATTCTGGATGATGCATCAGCTGACCAGCTTTCCGCGTGTCGGGGCGGTTACCGGTAATCCACGGATTATTAACCGTTCCAGCGTGCTCGGTAAAATTCAGGTCGGTGAATTCTCTTCAATTATTGGATTGATTAAACGCGCGCAGCGTACCTATGGCCGGATTTTTACCGTATCAGGTGCGATTGCCGGTTTTCGTAAAACCGCGCTGGACCGGATTGGCTACTGGCGTGATGACATGATTACTGAAGATATTGATGTTTCGTGGCGTTTGCAGTTCGACCACTGGGATTTGCAGTATGTGCCCAAAGCCCTGTGTTATATCTATATGCCGGAAACGTTTAAAGGTCTCTGGAAACAGCGCTTACGCTGGGCACAAGGCGGGATTGAAGTGCTAATTGCCTATGTGCCAAAACTGTTTAAATGGCGCCTTAGACGGATGTGGCCGATTGTGATTGAATCGATCATCAGCGTGCTATGGGCCTATGTGATTATGGGCATCTTTGTGCTGTATTTTTATGGGCTGTTTTTCCCCTTGCCGGGCGAGTGGGCAATTCAATCGATTCTGCCGCAGTGGTACGGGGTGATTTTGGGCCTGACCTGTTTGCTGCAGTTTCTGGTCAGCTTAATGATCGATCATCAATATGATAAAAACCGTACCTTGAGAACCTATTTCTGGGTAATCTGGTATCCGCTATTTTTCTGGCTGATTACCGCGCTGACCACGGTGGTGTCTGTGCCAAAAACTTTGCTGAAAAAGCAGAAACGTGCACGCTGGGTCAGCCCGGACCGTGGTTTTACCAAGGAGCACGAGCATGGCTAAATTTAAAATGATTGAGGATGAAGCTCAGCTGGAGCTACCAGAATATATTGATGAGCCGCGCTATGTACGTAACAAGGCCGCAGGCTATGGACTATTCTTTCTGGGCTGGCTGGCTGGCCTGGATCTGGTTATTCCTGCCTCTGATCACTATGTTGCTGTGGCTGTTTCAGGGCTATACCGTATATGAGCAGCTGTTTGTGATGTCGGCGCCGCAAAGCTCGTTCAGCCTGTTTTATCTGGGGCTGGCGATTATGGTGTTTATTCTGATTCTGCTGATCTGGGCTGTGTATAACTGGCTGCGTTTTCGTGATAATGAGCGCCGGGCTTTTCCGGAGCATATTCAGACTGAGCAGCTGGCGGAAAGTTTTCAGGTCGACACAACTGAAATGGCGTATTTGCAGCAGGCCAAAAATCTGACCTTACATTATGATCAAGATGGACAGCTGGAAAAATTTGAAGTTCATCAGCCACTGTCTTCATCATAGAACATTGAAAAACAGCCATAAAAAACGCAGCCTTAGCTGCGTTTTTTTATTCACCTCATTTAAGTTGATGAAGTTTCCTGATTGATTTTCGGCTGAGATTTCAGGCTTTGGGTCAGACCGTTAATATCACCGCCATGAATACCCAGTTCACTCATCAGGCTGTCAATTAACGGCGCTTGCGAACGATAGCGCAGGGCACTGTTCACCACCTGATCAGACAGGGCCACTTGACCATGACCGTGTTCGCTGCCATCGACATGTGCGCTGCCCATCCCATTTAAACCATTGACGTGCAGAATCTTGATGTCATCAATATTTTCCATTGGCTTGACGCTTTCACGGATAATTTCTGGCAGGTATTTCAGCATGGCCAGACGTACCTGCATTTCGACCTGTTCCGTCGACAGGATGTTATTGGCTTCGTTGACTGCACGGGTACCTTCAGCATCAACCTGATACTGTTTTTCCATCGCTTGTGCCAGCAGGACTTTGGCATCGGCTTCACCACGCGCTTTTAAACGCAGCTGTTCTGCATTGGCTTCTGCGGTAATCCGCACCGCTTCCGCTTCATCGACCGCCGCCTGTTTGCCGGCTTCAGCAGCAACGGTAATGGCAATCGCATCTTTTTCAGCGGCCTGCTTGGCAGCCACCAGCTCGACTGCCTTGGCACGTTCTGCGCGCTGGGTTTCACGTACGGTAATCACTTCTTCTTCTGCTTTTACCGCTTGAGCACGGGCTAAATCGGCCTGCGCTTTGGCTTCAGATTCGGCACGGGATTTTTCCGCAATGGCAATGGCGCGGTCCTGTTCGGCCAGCTCAATGGTTTTCTTCTGTTCCACTTGGGCTTTTTGGACTAGCTGTTCTTTTAAAATATTTTCATTGGCGACATCACGTGCTGAGCCAATCCGTTTCAGTTCAATTTCACGTTCAGCAGCAATGCGGGCTTCTTCCGCTTCACGTTTTTTGGCTGCTTCCTGGGCTGCAATTTCCGCCAGCTGTTCAGCACGGCGTACCGAAATTTCACGTTCTTGCTGTAACTTGGCATATTCTTCTTCACGAAGAATCTGCAGGCGCGCCTGTTCGGCTTCCAGGTTTTTGGCTTTAATGGCTAAGTCGGCATCCTGTTCAATGTCGTTACGTTTACGACGACGGTCTTCAATGGTTTCGGTTAATTTGGTCAGACCTTCGGCATCGAAAGCATTTTGCGGGTTAAAGTAGCGGAAACTGGTCTGATCCAGTCCGGTTAAAGATACAGTTTCCAGTTCCAGACCGTTTTTAAACAGATCTTCCGATACCACCTGCTGCACTTTCTGCACGAAGTCGACGCGTTTTTCATGTAGTTCTTCCATCGCCATTTCTGCGGCTACGGCACGTAAAGAATCGACAAATTTACCTTCGACCAGATTTTTTAATTCATTCGGGGACATGGTTTTTTGCCCCAGCGTTTGTGCTGCGGTGGCAATAGATTCAGCGGTCGGTTTAACCCGCACATAAAATTCGGCCATGACATCGACACGCATACGGTCGCGGGTAATCAGGGCCTGATCTTCAGCACGGCGCACTTCCAGACGCAGGGTATTCATATTGACCGGAATAATTTCATGCAGCACCGGTAACACAATCGCCCCCCCGCCGAGAATGACATGCTCACCGCCAAAACCGGTACGCACAAAGGAAATTTCCTTGCTAGAGCGGCGATACAGGCGGGCCAGGATTAAACCAATCACAAATAAGGCCAGGAAAATAATTCCGGCAATAATCAAGACGTTATACATATTTGAACTTAACATTGTTATCTCTTGTGTTTTTCAGTTGTTAATTTAAATGCATGGCATAAAAGCCAATTTTGGTTCTCCCCGTTAAAATTACGGATTGACCCTGTTGAAAACTTTCGTCCTGTTCCGGTTCTACCAGAATATAGTGGGTCAGACCATGCTGATCCTGCACTTTGGCTTCTGCCGGAGAATTGGGAGTAGCCACACCTAAAATAATGGTGGCTGTGCGGCCAATCAGCTCGTCACTATAAATGGCGGTGGTTTCATCTTGCGGTAAAATGCGGGCAATCAGCATGGCGCTATAACGCACCAGGGGCATGCTCAGAAACAGACAGGCCGGTGCCATTATCCAGGCGGTAATATATTGTCCAGTCCATTGAAACAGTACCGATTGTAAAATCAGGCCAGACAGACCATATAAGGTCAGGAAAATAATCAGCCAGATCAGCAGCGGTACCCGGCCAATGTACAGCCAGTCTAAAAACTGGACCAACAGGCCACTAGAACCATCAATATTCACTTCCACATCTTTATGCGGAATTAAGTCATCTGGCAGGAACTGGTCCAGAATGCCCTGACTGCCGCCACCGGCCAGTAACAGAAACACTTCCAGCAGGGCAAAGAAAAACAGCAGGCAGATACAGACACTAAAAATCAGATTGGAAGGGTGAGTGAGCAAATCCCACATAACTGAATACTCTATTGTTCTGTTGTGTTTAAATTATTGATATTCAAAATATATATTATTATTGAATGCGCCTAGCATAGCATTAGGCCGCGTTTTTGTCTAAAAAACCTGCATATTTTAGGCAAAAAAAATACGCAATGATTGGGGTGATCATTGCGTAGAACAACGAATCTGCTTGCACAGTTTCGGTAAAGGAGAAATGTTATGAATTAGGATTGCTCCTAGAACATATGACTAGAATACGCCGTCATGAGGCAGGGTTCAGCAGCGTTCAGGTAAATTCATGTTAAAGATTGTTGCTTCTATAAAAATTGTGTGACATTTCTCTCCATATTTTCTCCATCATTGTAAACGTAGCATAAAAAAGCCTTTCGCGAGGAAAGGCTTTTCAAGATCAGCATGGGGCTTAGAAGCGGAACACCCCTAAACCGGCTTTAACTTCATCTAAAGTGGCTTGAGTAATGTCACGGCACTTATCGGTACCGGTCTTTAAGATATCCATGATGTAATCCGGATCTTTGGCCAGTTCTAAACGGCGTTCACGGATTGGACCAATCAGCTCTTTTAAAATGCCTTCCAGACGTTTTTTCACGGTACCATCACCCAGACCACCACGGCGATAATGGGCTTTTAATTCTTCCAGTTCTTCTTTGTTCGGATCGAAAGCATCTAGGTAGGTAAATACCACGTTGCCTTCAACCTGACCCGGATCTTCAATGCGGAGGTGGTTCGGGTCGGTGTACATGGCATTTACTGCTTTTTTAATGTCTTTGTCAGTAGCATCGAGCACAATGGTGTTGCCCAATGATTTTGACATTTTGGCTTTACCATCAAAACCAGGTAAACGGCCAACATTCGACAGCAGTGCTTTACATTCAGGCAGCAGGTCCTGACCTACCTGACGGTTAATGCGGCGTACAATTTCGTTGGTCTGTTCGATCATAGGAATCTGATCTTCACCCACGGGCACTACAGTCGCTTTAAACGCGGTAATATCGGCCGCTTGGGCAACTGGATAGCACAGGAAACCAGCTGGAATATCACGTTCAAAACCACGCATCTGAATTTCAGATTTAATGGTCGGGTTGCGCTCTAAACGTGCCACAGTGACAAAGTTTAAATACAGCATGGTCAGTTCATTCAAGGCCGGCAGGCAAGACTGAACACAAATGGTGGTTTTGGTCGGGTCAATGCCCACGGCCAGGTAATCGGTCGCCACTTCAATAATATTACGACGTACTTTTTCAAAGTTGTCGGCGTTATCAGTCAGGGCTTGAGCATCGGCAAGTAAAAGATGTTGATGGTGAGAATCCTGTAAACCTACACGTGAACGTAAAGAACCTACAAAATGACCGAGGTGAAGTTGTCCGGTTGGACGGTCGCCAGTCAAAATAACAGGACGATTATCTTGATTACTCATTATCTCTTCCAAGTCGTTGTTACGACATTTCTATACCGATGATTGGGCTACATTGTACGGCATAATATTTTTGAATGTCACGGGATAAGCCGAACAGAATCAACAATTGTCTGGAAATTTTAAAGATTTATTAATGAAGTAAATACAAAGTTTTGGAAGATTTCTCCTTAGAATAAGCCTAGAACACGATAAGGATAAAAATTATGGCGAGTAGCTTATTACTATTATTAGATGATATTGCCACTGTTTTAGATGATGTGGCGGTCATGAGTAAAATGGCCGCAAAGAAAACGGCCGGTGTACTCGGTGATGATCTGGCCCTGAATGCCCAGCAGGTCAGCGGTGTACGTTCGGAGCGGGAACTGCCGGTGGTCTGGCGCGTGGCCAAAGGTTCTTTTGTCAATAAACTGATTCTGGTGCCTTTAGCTCTACTGATTAGCGTGGTGGCGCCGTGGCTGATTAACCCGTTACTGGTCGTGGGCGGTTTATTCTTATGTTATGAAGGGGTTGAAAAAGTCCTGCATTCCTTGCACAAGAAAAAAGCCAAAACTGCCGAAGAAGCGCAGCAGGAATTAATTAAAACCGAAACCGATCTGGCCACGTTTGAAAATGAAAAAATCAAAGGGGCAGTCCGGACCGACTTTATTCTCTCGGCAGAGATTATTGTCATTTCCTTGGGTACTGTAGCTACCGCGGCCTTTGGTGTAAAAGTCACAGTGCTGAGTATTATTGCCATCGCCATGACCATTGGGGTCTATGGGTTAGTGGCATTTATTGTCAAGATTGATGATATTGGGCTGCATCTCTCGGAACAGGCTTCTAATTCTAAACAGTCGGTCGGGCGCGGCTTGTTGGCCTTTGCGCCAATCTTGATGAAAATCCTGTCGATTGTCGGGACTCTGGCCATGTTCCTGGTGGGCGGCGGGATTATCAACCACGCTATTCCATTGGTACATCACTTTACCGAAGACAGTGTGGAATACGTGCAGGAAATTCCCAATATCGGCAGTATTTTTGGTGCGCTTACTCCAACCTTGATCAATTTCGCTGTGGGCTTTATTGCCGGTTTGATTGTGGTGGCGCTAATTGGTCTGGTGAAAAAGGTCTGGCCACGTTCCAAAGCCTCTTAAACTATGTAAAATTCTAGCCAAGAGATAAAGATAATAAGGAGATTGCTATGCGTTGGAAAGGTCGTCGCGTCAGTAGCAATGTAGAAGATCGTCGCGGTGGTGGCGGTGCCAAAGCCGGCGGGATCAGTATTCTGGGTCTGGTGGTGGCTTTTGTGGCCTGGAAGTTTTTTGGGGTCGATCCGCAAACAGCCTATCAGGCCACCAAACAGGTGACCAATCAGGGGCAGAGCGCGGAAACGCGTGGTCTGGAAAATCCGACGCCGGAGCAGCAGGAATCGATGGAGTTTATTGGTACCATTCTGGCCGATACCGAAGATACCTGGACGCAGGTGTTTGCCCAGCAGCTGAACCAGCAATATGTGCCACCCAAACTGGTGATGTTTAATGGTGCGGTCAGTTCCGCCTGTGGCAATGCCAGCGCTGCCATGGGGCCGTTTTATTGCCCGGCCGATCAGAAAGTCTATTTAGATACTGGTTTCTTTAAAGATATGCGCACCCAGATGGGAATTTCCGGCGAGCAGAACCAGACCGAATTATCGCGTCAGGATCAGGCTGGAGATTTTGCCCAGGCTTATGTGATTGCACATGAAGTCGGCCATCATATTCAGACCATTCTGGGGATTTCCGGACAGGTACAGCAGATGCGTCAGCGTGCCAGTCAGGTCGAAGGCAACCAGTTATCGGTTCGTCAGGAACTTCAGGCCGATTGTCTGGCCGGTGTCTGGGCGCATCATAACCATCAGCGTACTCAATTCCTGGAACAGGGCGATGTACAGGAAGCGATGGATGCCGCACATAAAATTGGTGATGACTATTTGCAGAAACGTTCGAGTGGACAAGTAGTGCCGGATAGCTTTACCCATGGTACCAGTGCCCAGCGCGTGCAATGGTTTAATACTGGTCTGAAGTCGGGCAATATGAATGATTGCGATACCTTTGGACAAGCCATCTAAAGCGTTGCATCCGCTTTTTAACTCAAGGTGAATACAGGAGGATGTGCAACTGCATGTCCTCTAGTTTTTTAAGCCCAGCTTTTCTAACCAGCACAGCTTTTCATCCCAATAGATTTCAACACTCTAAGATTCTTTTTATGTCTATTCCAGCACGTCCCAGTCAGGAGTTGGCCGCTTATATCACCGCGGTGATTGCCCAGATTCCACCTGGTAAAGTTGCCACCTATGGTCAGATTGCAAAACTGGCCGGTTTGCCGAAACATGCGCGTCTGGTGGGTTATGTACTGAAACATCTGGCACCGGGGCATGTGTTGCCATGGCATCGGGTGCTAAATGCGCAAGGGAAAATTAGCCTAAGCAAAATCAATGCGCAGGGTGAAAATATACAGGCGTTAAAACTGATACAGGAGGGTGTAGTGGTCCTGAATAACAAGGTGAGCTTAAAGCAGTATCAATGGCAGCCCTAAAAATAAAAAATTCCCCATACCCGCAGGTACAGGGAATTTTCTGGAGGAAAGATTAACGTACGATGAGTACAGGAACATTACCTTCGCCCAGTACGCTTTGCGCGACGCTACCGAGGAATAACTTTTTCAAACCGGTACGGCCATGAGAACCCATCACAATCAGGTCTGCATTCATTTCAGTTGCAGCACGTGCAATTTCACGATGAATCACTTGACCTTCAAGCAGACGAGACTCAACTGCTACACCTTGTTCCTGGAATTTTGCTTTGGCTTCATCCAGTGTTTTGAGAATAGACACACGCGCACGTTCAATCAGGTCATTGGTCTGGCCTGCTGAAATGTATTCTGATGCAATATATGGATCGAGTGTTAACACCTGTGCAACGGTTACTTTACTGCCGAAAGCTTTGGCAAGCTCGACTGCTTTGGCAACTGCTGCGTAAGAAGTTTCAGAACCGTCCACTGGAACTAAAATGTGTTGAAATGCCATCGTTATTTCTCCTTATTGTGTCATTCAACAATAAAAAATTGAGGGAACACTTTCTATTGCCTTAATGTTATCTTAGCGCTTATTTTTAAATAATAAAACCCAGTAATTTCATAGGGATAATTATTTTTTTAAGAAAGTTTAAGCCTTTCTAATTTAACATGTTTTTGAGTAATTAATCAGCAGTTTACACTAAAGTTGAAGGCTTATTTCATTAAGTCTGGCTTTAGAATGTGTTTAGCTCAGGTTTTTTGAGTTTTAATATCGATTAGATGAAAGTTTTGACCTGATGCTTGGCCTAAGCAAAAGTCCAAGGGAATAATCAGCAGTCTTTGAAATAATCAACCAAAGCAGCAACATCCTCTGTCTGCAACTGTTCCCGCATCTTTAAAAACTGCTTTTCATCCATCTCGTAAATTTTAAGGGAAAGCAGTTTTTCTATATCTTCTTGTGGAAAGCGATATTTAATAATTTTGGCAGGAACTCCTCCCACCACGGCATAAGGTGGAACGTCTTTTGTTACGACCGCACCAGTTGCCACAATTGCACCTTCACCCAGCGTCACGCCTTGCATAATCATGGCACGTGAGCCAATCCAGCAACCATCACCAATAACAGTATCGCCAGCAGGTACAAAACTGCGCGTATCAAACGGAAAGGCAGAAATCCAGTCAGTTCGGTGTAACTGATTACCGCCCATCATAATCACGCATTCCGCCCCAAAACACACGAAATTGCCAATATAAAGCTGATCAATTGGCTTCTCAGGCGTAGAAGGCTTGTCATGCAAATAACGCACAACACAACGCTCAAAACCCTGATCCCAATAAGCAGAATAATAAGAATAGTTTCCCTTAATGTGAATATTAGGGTTTTTCATAGTTTTAGAAATAAATTCGAATTCACACCAATGCTTAACAGGGGAATTAATTAAGGGTTCAGCCATAAGAGCAATCAAAGAACAAGCGTAACGCCATTATAGCCGAAGTTAACTCAAATGCTTAAAGGCCTCAATTGCACGAACACGACTGCTTTTTAAATCTACAATCGGCTTTGGATAATCCAATTTTAGTTGTGGATTTTTCGCATAAGGTTCGTGAATTTGTTTCGCATTTAAATGTGAAATTTCAGGTACCCATTGACGAATATAATCGCCATTTGCATCAAACTTTTGCGACTGACTTACAGGGTTGAAAATACGGAAATACGGTGCAGCATCTGTTCCTGTAGATGCACACCACTGCCATCCACCGTTATTGGCAGCCAAATCACTATCAATTAAATGCTGCATAAACCATGATTCGCCTAAACGCCAATCTATCAGTAAATTTTTGCTTAAAAACATCGCGCAAATCATACGAACACGGTTATGCATCCAACCCGTTGCAAGTAACTGTCGCATGCCAGCATCTACAATTGGGATACCTGTTTGCCCATGCTGCCAAGCCTGTAAATCTTCAGGAGCATTGCGCCATACAATGCGTTGAGTGTCTAATTTAAATGGTAAGTTTTTCGATACGCGAGGGTAGTCGAATAAAATATGCTGATAAAACTCACGCCAAAGGAGTTCATTTAACCAAATTTGTTGCCCATTGTTTTCAAATTCCATACAGCCGTGACTGTGGCGAAACAAAGCTTGTAAACATTGGCGAATAGAAAGAATGCCAATATTTAAATAAGCTGCAAGTTTACTCGTGCTATTCAAATTCGGGAAATCACGTTCAATATGATAATACTCAACTTGATTTTCAATAAACTCATCTAAAAGTTCCCAAGCATGATGCTCACCAATTTGCCAAAGATTTTGTAGGTTTTCGCTGATTACTTTTTCTTCTGAATCTGAGTAAATATCACTTAATTGTGGAACTTCTCTTGTAAAGTCATTGTGCTGTGGAATTGGTTTTTGAACCTCAATAGTTGGGTAGCATTGTGGCAAGCTTATGCTGAGTTTCTCATAGCATTGCTTTTTAAATGCACCAAATACTTGATATGGATGACCAGTTTTATTACGAATGCTTCCAACAGGGAAAATAGTTCGGTCATGATACAACTCAAAACGAATATTATTCTTTTCTAATAGCTGTTGAGTTTGAGCATCGCGTTTTAATTCATTTACACCCAATTCTATATCGGCATGAACAGCTTGAATATTATGATTTTGGCATAAGCTTAATAATTGATTTGGCAGGTCTTTCCATAATGGAATAGTTAAAATAACAAGTGGAATATTTAACGTGGCAAGTTCATTTTTTAGATGATTCAGTTGTCTTAAATAGAAGTCAATTTTAATTAGCGCATCATTGTGCACTTGCCATTGTTTTGGCGATAGCACGACTAAGGCAATGCAAGGGCCAGCTTCGCGAGTATGCCAAAGAGCTGCATGATCATGAATTCTTAAATCTTGACGGAACCAAATAAGCTGCATTTTAAAATTTATAGAAAAATATTGACTATTAAAGCATATACATTTGCTGTAATTTTTTCGTGAACTTTTGTTTGAAAGATAATAAAAAAACCCCTCAGAAGAGGGGCTTTGGGATGTCAAACCATCTAAGGATTAGATGTATTCAACGCTGACGATTTCGTACTCAACTTCACCTTGTGGTGTTACAATTTTTGCTTCATCGCCTTCATTTTTACCTAAAAGACCACGAGCAATAGGAGAGTTCACAGAGATTTTATTAATTTTAAAATCTGCTTCATCATCACCTACAATTTTGTAAGTTTTACGTTCTTCTGTGTCAAGGTTTTCAATGGTTACTGTTACCCCAAATACAACACGACCATTTTGCTCAAGTTCTTTTACATCAATGACTTGGCAAGCACCGAGTTTACCTTCGATGTCTTGAATACGCCCCTCACAGAAACCTTGCTGCTCACGTGCTGCATGATACTCTGCATTTTCTTTTAGGTCGCCGTGTTCACGTGCTTCTGCAATCGCAGCAGTAATACGTGGGCGTTCAACAGTTTTTAACTGGTGTAATTCTTTCTCTAAGGCGACTTTGCCTTCAGGAGTCATAGGATAACGTTGCATTGTTGTCCCTCAAGTTGAATATTAGAAAAATACAGCTCTATAAATGAAAAAAAGCCCGCCACCGAGAGGTGACGGGACTTCTCGGTAGACAATTAACCTTTGCTTAAATCTTGCAAACGATAAACATCCATCGGCAATTTAATGGCTAACGCTTGGCATACCGCATCGGCACCATTCAGGGTAGTCGTATGATAGACCTTACCTTGCAGGGCAGAACGGCGGATTGAGAATGAATCCTGCTGCGCTTGTTTGCCTTCAGTGGTATTGATAATGAGGTGAATTTCGCCATTTTTCAAGCGGTCCACAATATTCGGACGACCTTCGGTTACTTTATTCACACGTTCACATTCAATTCCTGCGGCTTTGATCACATCATAAGTACCGCCGGTAGCGATAATTTTGAAGCCAAAGTCTGCAAGCTGTTTGGCAATGCCTGCGGCACGTGGTTTATCAGAATCACGTACCGAAATGAAAGCATGCTTGATTTCGCCTTCGGTTGGCAGACCTGGTAAGCGTTCATTCGAGCCTAACACAGCTTTGTAGAATGCTTCACCAAAAGTTTTACCCACACCCATCACTTCGCCTGTCGATTTCATTTCAGGGCCAAGGATTGGGTCAACACCCGGGAACTTGTTGAATGGGAACACCGCTTCTTTAACAGAGAAGTGTTCAGGAATAATCTCGGTCGTGAAGCCTTGCGACTCCAGAGATTGACCCGCCATACAACGTGCAGCAATTTTCGCTAATGATTCACCGATACACTTAGATACGAACGGCACGGTACGAGATGCACGTGGGTTCACTTCTAAGATGTAAACGTCATCGCCTTTTACCGCGAACTGTACGTTCATTAAACCGATAACACCCAGCTCTTTGGCCATCGCTACGGTTTGACGACGCATTTCGTCCTGTACTTCGTTTGATAACGAGTAAGGTGGAATCGAACATGCAGAGTCACCTGAGTGAATACCCGCTTGTTCAATGTGCTGCATGATCCCGCCGATCACCACATCCTTACCGTCAGATACGCAGTCTACGTCAACTTCAATCGCATCATCCAGGAAGCGGTCAAGAAGAACAGGGGCATCATTAGACGCTTGAACGGCATCACGTAAGTAACGCTTTAACTCTTCTTCGTTGTACACGATTTCCATCGCACGGCCACCTAGTACGTATGATGGACGTACCACCAGTGGATAGCCCACTTTCGCCGCTTCAGCAATACCTTCTTCAGCAGATTTTACGATGCTGTTGTTTGGTTGACGCAGTTGCAGACGTTGAATCATTTGCTGGAAACGTTCACGGTCTTCGGCACGGTCAATCGCATCTGGAGATGTACCAATGATTGGTGCACCAGCCTCTTCTAACGCACGCGCCAGTTTCAGCGGTGTTTGACCACCGTACTGTACGATAATGCCTTTAGGCTTCTCGGTACGCACGATTTCAAGCACATCTTCCAAAGTAATTGGTTCGAAGTACAGACGATCTGAGGTGTCATAGTCAGTAGAAACCGTTTCAGGGTTACAGTTCACCATGATGGTTTCATAACCGTCTTCACGCATCGCAAGCGCCGCGTGTACACAGCAGTAATCGAATTCGATACCCTGACCAATACGGTTAGGACCACCACCGATGACCATGATCTTGTCTTTCGCAGATGGATTCGATTCACATTCTTCATCGTAAGTTGAATACATATAAGCGGTATCAGATTCGAATTCTGCCGCACATGTATCCACACGTTTGTAAACCGGAGTCACGCCCAGGTTCCAGCGGTGTTTACGGAATTGTTTTTGTGAAATACCCATCAGGTTGGCGATACGCAGATCCGATAAACCTTTGCGTTTGAACGCACGGATATTGTCTGCGTTTAAGTCGCCGAAACCTAAAGTTTTGATCTGGTTTTCAGTATTGATGATGTCTTCAATCTGAATCAGGAACCAGCGGTCAATTTTGGTCGCTTCAAATACTTCGTCTAAAGTGAAGCCATGACGGAAGGCATCGGCCACGTACCAGATACGCTCTGGGCCTGGAACTTTAAGTTCTTGCAGGATTTTCTCGCGCGCACCTTCAGTACCCACTTCGATTTTTTCATCAAAACCAGAAGCACCGACTTCTAGACCACGAAGGGCTTTGTTGACAGACTCCTGGAAGTTACGGCCAATTGCCATTACTTCACCCACAGATTTCATCTGAGTCGTCAGTGTTGCATCTGCTTGCGGGAATTTTTCGAAGTTGAAACGTGGAACCTTGGTTACAACGTAGTCAATTGATGGCTCGAACGATGCAGGAGTTGTACCGCCAGTGATGTCGTTTTTCAGCTCATCCAGGGTATAACCCACTGCCAGTTTCGCTGCGATTTTCGCAATCGGGAAACCTGTTGCTTTAGACGCAAGGGCAGATGAACGCGATACACGCGGGTTCATTTCAATGATAACCATACGGCCATCTTTCGGGTTAATACCGAACTGAACGTTAGAACCACCGGTTTCTACACCAATTTCACGCAGTACCGCTAAAGACGCGTTACGCATGAGTTGATATTCTTTGTCGGTCAATGTTTGTGCCGGAGCAACTGTGATGGAGTCACCAGTATGCACGCCCATTGGGTCAAAGTTTTCGATTGAACAGACGATAATACAGTTGTCGTTTTTGTCACGAACAACTTCCATCTCGTATTCTTTCCAGCCAATGAGTGATTCATCAATCAATAACTGGTGAGTCGGAGACAGGTCGAAACCACGTTCACAGATTTCAAGGAATTCTTCGCGGTTGTACGCGATACCGCCACCAGAACCACCCATGGTGAATGATGGACGAATAATCACAGGGAAACCGAAGCGCGCCTGAATGTCCAGCGCTTCTTCCATAGATTCCGCAATCGCAGCTTTTGGACATTCCAGACCAATTTTACGCATTGCTTCGTCAAACAGTTTACGGTCTTCTGCTTTTTCAATCGCTTCTTTAGTCGCGCCAATCAGCTCAACATTGTATTTTTCTAAAATACCGTTGGCATCCAGAGCAAGGGCACAGTTCAGTGCAGTCTGGCCGCCCATGGTTGGTAAAACTGCATCTGGACGTTCTTTTTCAATGATCGCTGCAACGGTTTGCCAAGTGATTGGCTCGATATAGGTTGCATCCGCCATTGCCGGGTCAGTCATAATCGTCGCCGGGTTCGAGTTCACCAGAATGACGCGGTAACCTTCTTCACGCAGCGCTTTGCAGGCTTGAGCACCCGAGTAGTCAAACTCACAGGCCTGACCGATAACAATAGGACCAGCACCAATAATTAAGATGCTTTTAATATCCGTACGCTTTGGCATTATTTGCTCCTTAATTACTTCTTAGCTGCTTCAAGAAGTTCGATGAAATGATCGAACAGTGGGGCACAGTCGTGTGGACCTGGGCTGGCTTCAGGGTGACCTTGGAAGCTAAATGCCGGCTTATCTGTACGGTGGATACCCTGGTTGGTACCATCGAACAGTGAACGGTGGGTAACACGCAAGACTGCTGGCAGGTTGCTTTCATCCACTGCGAAGCCGTGGTTTTGCGAGGTAATCATCACTGTACCATCTTCGATGTTTTGTACAGGATGGTTGGCACCGTGGTGACCGTGCGCCATTTTCATGGTTTTTGCGCCAGAAGCCAGAGCAAGAATCTGGTGACCTAAACAGATACCAAACACAGGGAGATTGGTGGTTTCAACAATAGTTTTTACAGCTTCAATTGCATAATCACAAGCAGCTGGGTCGCCAGGGCCGTTCGACAGGAACACGCCATCTGGATTTAACGCAAGTACGTCAGCAGCAGGGGTTTGTGCAGGCACAACGGTCAGTTTACAGCCGCGGTCTGCCAGCATACGCAGGATGTTGGTTTTGACACCGTAGTCGTATGCAACCACATGGAATTTAAGTTCAGGTTGAGTAAAGCCTTTGCCAAGTTCCCATGAGCCTTCGGTCCATTCAAAACCGTTCGGGTCACAGCATTCTTTTGCAAGGTCTAAACCGTTTAAGCCGCCAAATGCACGTGCTTTTGCAATTGCTTCTTCTTCAGTGATATTTTCACCAGCCAGAATACAACCGTTTTGCGCACCTTTTGCACGTAAAATACGAGTCAGTTTACGCGTGTCGATATCGGCAATGGCAACCACATTGTGTTGCTTCAGGTAATCCGCTAAAGACTGTGTAGAACGGAAGTTGCTATGCAATAAAGGCAAATCACGAATGATTAATCCGTTGGCCCATACTTTATGAATACGACCAGATTCTGCGTCTTCTTCATTACAACCTGTGTTACCAATATGCGGGTAAGTTAAAGTCACAAGTTGCTGTGCATAACTCGGGTCAGTCAAAATTTCTTGATAGCCAGTCATGGCAGTGTTAAAAACGACTTCACCAGTCGTACTACCCGATGCACCGATTGACGTTCCTTTGAAGATCGTACCGTCGGCAAGGGCTAAAATGGCGGGGGTGCTCAAACCAAAGCTCCTGAAATTTAGGCTGTAAAAAAGCGAGTAGACGAAAAAAAAGGAAGGCTACTATACAACCTACCCTCCTCACATCTGCTCGCTTGAACTTAACAGCGCATTATACGCACCAACTCTGAAAAAGTCCACGTTATTGAAGCGGAATATCCAATAAAAAAGTATTCTTTTGGTGCAAAAGCATGTTTGTCACGCAATGTCACAGAAATGTAAGCATTTAATAATTGTCTAACAAATCAAAACTTAAATTTTATCTGTTTCTACTATGCTGTGGTCTTTCATAATAACAGGCGGGTGAACGGCAATGACAGCAGAACAAAAACAGCCAGCGGCTAAAAACTCCTTAAAAGACGTGGTGGCAGAAGGCACTGAAAAGCTTGAACAGGCAGCGCAAGAGGCCAAGCAGCAGGTTACTGAAGCAGTCGGGGAGACCCAGGAAAAACTGCAGACCGAAGCGAAAAAATTTAATGGCAGCGTGCAGGAGCAGCTCAGTCAGCTCAAGAAGGAGCTACTGCAGAAAATTGAATCGCTCAAGGGGCATTTTGGCAGCTCACAAAAAGATCTTGGTGAACTGAAAGAGTTTGTGAAAACCGAGTTTAATGCGGTGATTGAAGATTTGAATAAAATTGGCAAAGAGCTTAAAGCCGATGTCAGCCAGATTTCAGTCAAGCATAAAGACCAGTTAACCGAAACCTTCAAGCGCTCCAAAGAACATACCTTGGAAACCTGGAAAAAAGTTGTACCAGCAAAAGAGGCGGCACCTGCTTCTGAAACCGACACCACCCTTAAAAGCTAAGGCGTGTTGTAGCGGGTGCGTGCGATGCAGGCAATAAAAAAGTGAGGTCATGTGCCTCACTTTTTTTATACTGCGTTTTAGTTCAGACATAATGCCTAGAACTGATGCAGCCAATCGCGCTTGTTATGAAAATCGGCCTGTGGGCTGCTGTGCTGCATGGCGTAATAGTGTTCACCTTCAGAAGTGTTTAACACGGCAGTTAAACCAATGAACAGATCCGACCACTTTAATTTATGCTTGGCCATGAATTCGCCCAAGTCCAGACTGACATTCAGTCCATAATGGGTGCGTTTCAGCTGGTTGAGCTCAATATCATAGGCGGCTTGCGGCGGCATATCTTCCGGATAGCGATATTCCTCAAACTGATAGGCCTGCCAGGCTTGAGATGGAGAAAGATTAATTTCACGATAAAAATCTTCCCCATGAACCCCAATAAACACTTCAAAACAGGTGTTCTGCCAGAGAAAATCCTGACGCGGATGCGCAGACACCAGATCGGGCCACTGCACATACTGGTTCGGATCACGCAGCCAGTAACCAATATTCAGGTTAAACGGGCTTTGCTGCTCAATCGCCCCGACCAGGGAGATGGCCTGAAAACGGCGATCAAAAGCACTCAGTTCATAACTTGCCATAAGGAAAAATTATTTTGCCAGATGCGCGTGACGAACCAGGTTCGATAATTTTGGATTTTGCGGTTTGGCTTTTTTATACAGCAAGGCAATTTTACCAATGGTCTGTACCACTTCTGCACCAGTCGCTTCTGCAATTGCCTCAATTACAGCTGCACGTGCTTCACGGTCTTCACCGCCAATTTTCACTTTAATCAGTTCGTGGTCGTTTAACGCACGCGTGGTTTCTTCAATGACATTTTCAGTAAGCCCTTGTCCGCCAATCATAACAACCGGATTGAGTGCATGACCGATTTGACGTAAACGCTTGCGTTCCTGAATAGATAAAGCCGCCATAAAAATAACCTGATTTTAAAAACGGCTTAGTATAGCAAATCCCAATTTGAAACGCTGTAAAATCTGCGCAAATAATCGATGCAAATAATAGAAAAAATCACACCCTCTACGTCCATTTAACTACACATCTGTACTGCAAGCGCGGCAATTTTCACGTACAATTATAAATTAGAAGGTTTTTAATATTTAGAGAGTTATGGCAACACGCATTACCAACCAGAAATTATCCAAAAGTAGTCGTGCGTGGATGAGAGAGCACCTGGATGACCCTTTCGTGAAAAAAGCCCAGAAGGAAGGTTATCGTGCGCGTGCTGCGTATAAACTGCTAGAGATTCAGGAAAAATATAAAATTATCAAACCCGGCATGACGGTGGTCGATCTGGGTGCTGCGCCCGGCAGCTGGTCGCAAATTGCCGGCAAACTGGTCGGTGACAAAGGGCTGGTGATTGCATCGGATATTTTGCCTATGGATGCCTTACCAGATGTGACCTTCCTGCAAGGTGACTTCCGTGAGGAAGAAGTTTTTGAAAAATTGTTAAATATTTTAAATGGCCGGACTGTAGACGTTGTAATTTCCGATATGGCCCCCAATACATCAGGTAATAGAGCAGTAGATCAGCCACGACAAATCTATTTATGTGAACTGGCTTTGGACTTTGCGCAAAAAGTGCTGGGGCCAAACGGACAGTTTGTTGTGAAGGTGTTCCAGGGTTCTGGCTTCGATGAATTTCGCAAACAGGTCGTCGACAGCTTCGATGTATTAAAGACTGCAAAACCGGCAGCTTCTCGTGCACGTTCGAAAGAAGTGTTTTTGATCGGACAGGGCCGGAAGAAGGCATTCAAATAAAGTTTACTTGCCAAGCCGTTAAAAATTGTGCATTTTGTACGTTTTTAAGAGTTTTGTAGGCTGATCTTCAGCTTTAACATTAAGGTCACCCTGTAAAGGGCATGATCAAATTAGATTGATATGGGAATAAAGCTTTGAGCGATCTCTTCAAGAATGCCGTATTGTGGCTAATTATACTTGGTGTACTGATTCTGATTTTCAGTAACATCAATGGCAGTGATAAGCCAACGTCAATGAACTATTCCGAGTTCGTTGCGGCGGTGGATGCTGGTCAAATTAAAAAAGTTACAATTGATGGCGAAAGAATTAGTGGTGAAAAAGCCAATGGCTCACCATTTGAAAGTATTCGTCCGGCGGTTCAAGATCCTGAACTCATGCCGAGCCTCATTGAAAACAACGTTGTTGTTGAAGGTACTGCACCTCAACGTCAAGGTTTGTTGATGCAACTACTCATTGCTAGTTTCCCTGTACTTTTAATCATTTTGTTATTCATGTTCTTTATGCGCAACATGGGTGGCGGTGCAGGTGGTAAAAACGGCCCAATGAGCTTTGGTAAGTCCAAAGCGAAAATGCTGTCTGAAGACCAGATTAAAGTAACCTTTGCCGATGTTGCAGGTTGTGATGAAGCCAAACAGGAAGTAGTAGAAATTGTCGACTTCCTGAAAGATCCGGCCAAATTTAAACGTTTGGGTGCAACCATTCCGAAAGGCGTGTTAATGGTTGGTCCTCCGGGTACCGGTAAAACTTTGCTGGCAAAAGCCATTGCTGGCGAAGCTAAAGTGCCATTCTTCAGTATTTCAGGTTCTGACTTCGTAGAAATGTTCGTGGGTGTGGGCGCCTCTCGTGTCCGTGACATGTTCGAGCAGGCGAAACGCCACGCGCCATGTATTATCTTTATTGATGAGATTGATGCGGTCGGTCGTCACCGTGGTTCAGGTACCGGTGGTGGTCACGATGAGCGTGAGCAGACCTTAAACCAGATGCTGGTCGAAATGGACGGTTTTGAAGGCAACGAAGGTATTATCGTCATTGCCGCAACCAACCGTGCCGATGTACTGGATAAAGCTTTATTACGTCCAGGTCGTTTTGACCGTCAGGTGATGGTGGGCTTACCCGATATTAAAGGTCGTGAGCAAATCTTGAATGTTCACCTGAAAAAATTGCCTTCAACCACAGGTGTGGATGTAAAAGTCCTTGCACGTGGTACACCGGGCTTCTCGGGTGCACAGTTGGCCAACTTGGTGAACGAAGCAGCGCTATTTGCTGCACGTCGTAACAAGAACACGGTCGACATGCATGACTTTGAAGACGCCAAAGACAAGCTGTACATGGGTCCTGAACGTAAATCGATGGTGATTCGTGAAGAAGAACGTCGTGCGACGGCTTATCATGAAGCAGGCCATGCCATTGTGGCAGAAATGCTGCCGGGTACGGATCCTGTGCATAAAGTCACGATTATGCCGCGCGGTTGGGCGCTGGGTGTAACCTGGCAGTTGCCTGAGTTTGACCAGACCAGCCATTACAAAGACAAGATGCTGAAAGAAATTTCAATCCTGTTTGGTGGTCGTATTGCTGAAGAAATTTTCATTAATCAGCAATCTACCGGTGCATCGAACGACTTTGAGCGTGCAACCAAAATGGCACGTGCCATGGTGACCAAATACGGTATGTCGGACAAACTAGGTGTGATGGTTTATGAAGATGATTCACAGCAATCCTTCATGGGCAGCCTGGGTAGCCGGACCATTTCTGAAGCGACGCAGCTGGAAGTGGATCGTGAAGTGCGCCGCATTCTGGATGAGCAATATAAAGTGGCCTGGGATATCCTGGAAAACAACAAAGATATTGCCCATGCTATGGTAAAAGCGCTGATGGATTGGGAAACCATTGATCGTGAGCAGATTCGTGACATTATGGAAGGTCGTGAACCACAGCCACCAAAAGTATATGTTGCAGAAAATCCGGTGATTGATGTAACTCCAAGCAATGGTCCAAGCACACCGCCACCATTGCCAGCCAACTAAGAATATTTTAAGAAAACCACCTTCGGGTGGTTTTTTTATGCATGAAATTTGCATGTATTTATCGGTACCTGACCCAATTGGTTAGATGAAAGGTCTATGCAAGCCATAAACCCGGACAGGAGAAAAGACAACAATTAAAGATTGTAGAAATTTTTATCCTTTGTCATATTAAAAACGCAATAAAAATACCACGTGCCACAAGCACACACATGCCATTCACCACAGACCATAAGTACAGGGTGAACAGGGGATTCTCAACATGAATAACCAATCTAATCCAAGCGCGCTAAAAGCTGCACCTCTACCATCGATGCATCCGCTTAAACATAGTTATATGGATGACAGTCTGGCCCTGTTTTCGGGAACGCTGTTTGTCGGAATTACCCTGATTCTGTATGAACAGGCAGGTCTGCTGACCGGGAGTACCGCAGGGATTGCTTTTGTGCTGCACTATGCAACTGGCTGGTCGTTTAGTTTGCTGTATTTTCTGATTAATCTGCCGTTTTACTGGTTTGCGTGGCGCAGACTGGGCAAAAGCTTCACGCTGAAAACCTTTATTTGTGTGGCCTTACTTTCTTTATTGACCTATATTGTGCCGCAATATTTGGACATTCATTATTTGCATCCACTTTTTGCCGCCATTGCCGGTGGCTTAATGCTGGGAACTGGTATTCTGTTTTTGGCCCGGCATCAATCGAGTTTGGGCGGCGCCACCATCTTGTCGCTGTATTTGCAAGACAAAGCTGGCATCAGTGCCGGTAAAGTACAAATGGCCATTGATTGTGTGGTCGTTGCATTGGCCTTTGGGGTAATGCCGTATCAGCAGGTGTTGTGGTCTATCTTGGCAGCGGTGATTATGGGTATCTTTTTGGCCCTCAATCATCGGCCGGGGCGTTATCAAGGTCAGTCATAATCTCCTGTCTTTAATAGGGGATCTATCAGCTGTTTTGTCGGACGAAAAAAATGATCCCTTTTGTGAAATTAAGCCGACTGTCCAAGCTGTTGCAATATGCAAATAAGCCGCAGTTTGACATCTAAGGCTTTACTTTACTGAATTATCCATAAGACAATATTTGCCTTATTGTGAATGAGGAGAAAAACATGCAGCTGATGCCATTACCGCAGCGTCAATGGAGCTTTGGAGCTTTAACTTTGGATCTGTCTCAGCCGCATGTGATGGGAATCTTGAATGTAACCCCGGACTCGTTTAGTGACGGGGGGCAGCACAATGAAAAAGAGCAGGCGATTGCCCGTGCCAAACAGATGATTGCTGAAGGTGCTACCGTCATTGATGTGGGGGGGGAATCGACCCGTCCCGGCGCAGCGGTGGTGGAAATTGAGGAAGAAATCCGCCGGGTGGTGCCTGTGGTCGAGGAGCTGGCCAAACTGGATGTGGTGATTTCAATTGATACTTCACAGCCGGAAGTGATTCGTGCGGCAGTAGCGGCCGGTGCACATATCTGGAATGATGTGCGGGCTTTAACCCGTCCTCAGGCGCTGGAAACCGCAGCTGAATTAAATATTCCGGTGATCATCATGCATATGCGCGGTGAGCCAACCACCATGAATAATCTGGATCAATATGAAGATGTCACTACAGATGTTATTCGTGAACTCTCGCAACGGGTTCAGGATGCACTGGATGCCGGGGTCAAGGCTGAAAACATTATGATTGATCCGGGCTTTGGTTTTGCCAAAAATGCCCAGCAAAATCTGCAATTGCTAAATGAGTTCCATAAACTGACTGAC
The DNA here is from genome assembly GCF_013418255.1 of Acinetobacter sp. YH12155. Lineage (NCBI taxonomy): Bacteria > Pseudomonadati > Pseudomonadota > Gammaproteobacteria > Moraxellales > Moraxellaceae > Acinetobacter > Acinetobacter sp. YH12155. The sequence continues at coordinate 57,844 of NZ_VPCK01000005.1, read as the reverse complement.
ATGGGTTATCCAATTTTATCTGCCTTGTCGCGTAAACGTTTTATTGGCAGTGTGCTGGATGCCGCAGAGCCACAGCAACGTGCAGTTGGTTCAGCTACTGCGCATTTGCTGAGTATTCAGCAGGGTGCCTGTATGGTGCGCGCGCATGATGTGAAAGCTACCGCCGATGCCATTAAAATCTGGCAGGCGATGCAATTGGCTTAAGGGCTGCTCTATACCAGCCTGCTTTATATCATATAGGTATTCAAATCTCGCTCAGTTTGGCTTTTCAGGGGCTTTGTGCTATATAGCCTGTCTTGAATTTGACCTTTTGTAGTTTTGAGTGCCTGTATGTTTACAGATTTACTTCTCCCCATGTTTGACGATGACTATTATCCCGATATTCTGGTCGCTGAAATCAAACAGTCCATTGAACAGTTTGCGAAAAAAGTCGCCAAGCCGAATTTATCCGAGGCTGATATTTATCACTTCGCACATGAAACGGTAAACGTTATCAACAAGATGAAACCACAATTTGAAGATCTGGATTCCTCACTGGATGATACTGCGGCGGACTATATTGCCGAAGCGATGATGATGGTGCTGCAAGATGCTGGCTATTTTGAGCTGGAAATGGAAGAGCTGGTATCGAATCGAGAGTGGTAAGCCGCTCTCTTTTTTTATGATGGAATGATCTGGGTTTGAGATGATTCCATCGCTCAATCTTACAGGGTGTCCAGTAAATAGCAGCTCTGTTTCGGATATGCTTTAGTCCTCTCATCTACCTGCACGACCTACTCAGCAGGTTACTCTGCTGTACGGGCGTTTCTTGATCATATTAAATGCTTGATTCATCGGCGGCATAAATGCTTGAAAAACAGCTTGGCAAGGTGAGTAGGGTGACCTGATATTTTATTCTTCTTTTTATATTTCTTCTCTTTCTATTCAATCTGTTTTTATTAAATTTCGGGCATAAAAAAACCAGCTTGACGCTGGGTAATTTATTGCACCATTTTAAGATCTATTAAAATGGTGCCCGAGGCCAGACTCGAACTGGCACGCTTTGAGGGCGGGGGATTTTAAATCCCCTGTGTCTACCGATTTCACCACTCGGGCATGTGCGCAATAATAGAGGAGGATGGAAAACTTGGCAAGTAAATTTGCTTACAATTGCTTTCTTTTCAAGCAAATCATTGTATTAGCCTAAACTCGAAGCAGGCTGGATGTCGACTGTCATCATTTTTTCATCAAAATGAGATCAAAGCTAAACCTCGGTTTTCTAAGGTAGTGCAAATAAAAACAACAGGAAAACCGTATGACAACGCACATGAACCGTCGCGAACTGATTCAAAAAACCATTGCAGGTTTTGGGGCACTGTCTTTGCCACTCAGCTTAACTGCCTGTGGCGATGATGATCCAGAGCATTCATCTCCTGATGCGTCACAAATACAATTTTTACATGGTGTGGCCAGTGGTGACCCATTGGCAGACCGGGTGATTCTATGGACCCGTCTTAGCCCCGAAGATACGGCCATGCGTCTGGAAGTACAATGGGAAATCGCGACCGATCAGGCGTTTCAGCACATTGTAAATACGGGCAAAGTGCTGACCACACAGGCGCAGGACTTTACCGTCAAAGTTGATGCAGACGGTTTGCAAGCCAATCAGACCTATTTCTACCGTTTCCGCTATGGCGCGCAAAGCTCACCGGTAGGCCAAACCAAAACCTTGCCGCTTGATACTGCTGCTGTAAAGTTTGCGGTCTGTTCCTGCTCCAACTATCCGGCCGGTTATTTCCATGTCTATAAGGAAATGGCCAAGGAAAATCTGGATGTGGTCATCCATCTGGGTGATTATATTTATGAATATGGCGCCGATGGTTATGCCACTGAAGATGCGGAAAAACTGGGACGTACCTTGGCCGCAGATAACAATCAGGAAATTATCCGTTTAGATGATTATCGCAAGCGTTATGCCTTATATCGTGGAGATGCCGATTTGCAGGCAGTGCACCAGCGTCATCCGTTTATTGTAATCTGGGATGACCACGAGCTAACCAATGACACTTGGATGGAAGGGGCGGAGAATCATCAGGACAACGAAGGTGATTTCTTTGCACGCAAGTTGGCTGCATTGCAGGCCTATTTTGAGTGGATGCCAATTCGTCCGGTCTCTGAAAATGACCATCTGAATATTTATCGCCAGTTTAATTTCGGTCAGCTGGTGCAGTTAAATATGCTGGATACGCGGGTATTGGCGCGTCACAAGCAGCTGGATTATGCCAATTATTTAACCGCGACCGGTCTGGATGCCGCCCGATTTAGCGCAGATTTAACCGACAGTAACCGTACCTTGCTTGGCCGTACTCAGTTTACCTGGTTGGCGCAGCAGCTGACTCAATCTCAAGCCACCTGGAATGTGCTGGGGCAACAGGTGCTGATGGCGAAAATGCTGATTCCGGCGGAAATCTTGCAGGTGCTCGGGCAAATCACCAGTGGTCAGGCAACCGTAGAGACCTTGGCCAATGTCGAGCGGATGCTGGTAGAACTGGTCACATTGAAAAGCCGTTATTTACAGGGCGATCCCACTTTAACCGCACAGGAAAAGGCCCGTATTTTGACCGTGGTGCCGTATAATCTGGATGCCTGGGATGGCTATGCTTATGAGCGTGAAGCACTGTATAGCGTATTGGGTCAACTGGGTAAAAAAGTGGTGGTGCTGGCGGGCGATACTCATAATGCCTGGTCTGCACAGCTGTATGATGCCCAGCAGAACTTTGTCGGGGTGGAGCTGGCCACCAGTTCGGTGTCCTCTCCGGGGATGGAGAAATATCTGCAGATTCCGGCGGCCAAGCTATACGAATTTGAATTTGCCTTTAATACCCTGATTGATGAGCTGAGTTATTGCAACCTGAATCAGCGAGGTTATCTGACCGTCAGCTTTACGGCAGATGAGATGCTGGCCGAGTGGAAATTCGTGAACACGGTCAAAGCAGCAGATTATCAACTGGATGATGCGCGTTATCATCGTCTGCAATACACGCCGGCTCTGGTGGAAATTAAAGACCTGCCGGCCAGTGCTTAAACCCTGTTTCTATAAAAAACCGGGATTGTCCCGGTTTTTTTATTGGCTGATTTCGTTGAGATAACTGTCCAGATCAATAAATTTAATCTGCTGCGCAAACTTGTGTTCAAACTTCATGATTTGCTGATGCAGATTGGCGTATTTCATCCGCTGTAGTGCCAGGTCTGCATAGCGTGCCGAACTTTTGGGATAAAAGTACATTTTTAGGTGGGTATTACGAAGCTGACGATGTGACCAGTACGCTGCACGGCGAATCTGCTGCAAACAGTATTGCTGTTCTGGTGTAGCCTCATGACGAAACAGGTTTTCTTTATAAAAACGTACAAAGCCAAAACTCAGGGCAAAAAAGAACAGTACGCCTTGCAAGAATACGCTTTGCCAGTAATAGACATTCAGCGCCTGCACTAAAATCACGATCGCCAGTTTGATTGGGGTATGGCGGAGCATGCGATATAAGGCCGCTGCACTGTGTTTGAGTTGGTAAATCACATAGGGTGTCGTGAGCATCAACAGCAACATGAGCGCTAAAATTGCCATACTTTTGCTTTGTGCGGCATCAAACTGTGGCAAGTGCTGCTGAATCGCATCTGCAAAGACCATCGACAGCGGAATAAAAATCAGCAGGGCCAGCACCCAGGGGAGGATTTCTTTCCACTCATCCAGCATGCCTTTGATTTTTATTGCGCCATACAGCAGAAAATTGCGTTTAAATGCAGCCGGATGGTGTTGTTGTAGCTGTTGTAGAAAAAGCAGGGGCTGTTGTGGGGGCATGGGCAGGATCAACGCAGAAGCTAAATTGCAGGCATAAAAAAACCAGCTTGACGCTGGATTCTTTACTGCACCATTTTAAGATCTGTTAAAATGGTGCCCGAGGCCAGACTCGAACTGGCACGCTTTGAGGGCGGGGGATTTTAAATCCCCTGTGTCTACCGATTTCACCACTCGGGCATTTTTACCAAGATTGGAGGCGGAGGTCGGAATCGAACCGGCGTCCACGGAGTTGCAGTCCGCTGCATGACCACTCTGCCACCCCGCCACGTCTTGGTGATGCACATATTAGCAAGCTCTGGAAAAAAAACAATACTATAAATCGCGCATATGCACATAAATTCGGCATATGAAAGAAAATTGCCTAAATTATCATGTATTATTTGCAAAATTGATTCCTATCAACATTTGGAGATGTGCCGTGGCATTAGTTTTGGATGGTCGTGCATTAGCAAAGCAAATTGAAGCTGACTTGTTAACACGCGTAGAAGCATTAAAGGCGAAAACAGGTCGTACCCCAATTCTGGCGACTATTTTGGTAGGTGACGACGGTGCATCTGCAACTTATGTACGTATGAAAGGGAATGCCTGCCGCCGTGTCGGTATGGACTCTTTAAAAATCGAGCTTCCACAGGAAACCACCACTGAGCAGTTATTGGCTGAAATTGAAAAGCTCAATGCCAATCCTGATGTACACGGTATCCTGTTACAGCATCCGGTACCGGCACAAATTGATGAGCGTGCCTGCTTCGATGCCATTTCACTTGAAAAAGATGTCGATGGTGTAACCTGCTTGGGTTATGGTCGTATGGCGATGGGTGAAGCGGCCTATGGTTCGGCAACGCCAGCGGGCATTATGACCATTCTGAAAGAAAACAACATCGAAATCGCGGGTAAACATGCGGTGGTGGTTGGTCGTTCGGCTATTCTGGGTAAACCAATGTCGGCGATGCTGCTAGAAGCCAATGCAACCGTAACTACCTGCCACTCACGCACACAAAATCTGGCTGAATTCGTGAAGCAGGCAGATATTATTGTGGGCGCAGTTGGTAAAGCTGAATTGATTCAGAAAGACTGGATTAAACCGGGTGCAGTGGTTGTTGATGCGGGCTTCCACCCACGTGAAGGCGGCGGTGTTGGTGATATCCAACTCGTTGGTATCGAAGACATCGCTTCTGCTTACACACCAGTGCCAGGTGGTGTTGGTCCGATGACGATTACAACCCTGATTCGTCAAACGGTTGAAGCGGCTGAGAAAGCGCTGGGTTAATCAAATCCTCCCTAACCCTCCACTTGCGCTAGATTTAAAAGCAGTGCTTTAAATTTAGCTCAGGAGGGAACTTTGATATCTATTCTTTTTTAGATGAAAGTTCCCCTCTTTTTTAAAGAGGGGTTAGGGAGATTCTTTAAAGATATAAATACCAATTAAAAGAAACCCAATGAGCTGCACCTTTCAATTTCCTAAAGCCCCTGAACATCTATTAAACGCTTTGCATGATGTGATTCCACATTGTGAACTGCAGGCACAGCAATTGCCGGATACACCCATCTCGTTGTGGCTGATTCCACCAGTATTTCCCACCGATAAACTCGATGATGAAGTCATCCGCCGGATCTGGAATGATACGCCGTACTGGATTTTCTGCTGGGCCTCAGGATTGGCCATGGCGCAGTGGTTGCTGGCTGAACCACATCATGTGAAAAATAAAGTGGTGCTGGATTTTGGCGCAGGTTCAGGTGTGGTGGCGATTGCTGCCAAAATGGCAGGTGCCAAGCGGGTGATCTGCTGTGATATTGATCAGGTCAGTCTGGATGCCTGTCGAGTCAATGCCGAACTCAATGATGTCGAACTGGAATATCTTGATGATCTCTACAAAGCCGAGCAGGTTGATGTACTACTCGCAGCGGATGTGCTATACGATCAATGCAACCGTTTTTTCCTGGATGAGTTTTTAAAATTTGCCCCAGAAGTGTGGGTGGCGGACAGCCGGGTGAAAAACTTTAGCCATCCCAAATATGAAAAGCTGGATGAGCGTAGTGCCACCACTTGGCCCGATTTAGATGAGTCGCCCGAATTTCGTAATGTCAGTTTTTATAAGACGCTGTAAACAGCGTCTTTTTTATTGGCTTGCAGAAGCTTAAGAGCAGGTATAGCGCACCACAGTTAAAGTGCTTGGGCGGGCAGTGAGGGCATCACGTGTGGCCGGATTTTCACTGCTGTGCAGGCTAGGGGTATTCGACAGGCTGAAGGTGGCACGGGTATCGCCAATTTGACGTCCTGGAGCAGTAAGATTATTACCGGCCGCCGGGTTGGCAATTTCATTGACGCTGAGAATATTTAATTTAAAGACTTTATTGCTGGCCAGCACTTTCTGGCAGGCACGTTGTAGGCGCTGTTCATCTAATTGCTGATTGTTGCGTGTTGCAAGGGTGTAAGCCAAGGTGGCTGTGCTGTCAGTGCGGCTTTCGATCTGATAACCGACATTGCCATTAAATTCGCGTGGCCCACTCTGGCAGGCAGTGAGCAGGGTAACCGTACAGGCAAGTCCTAAAAGTTTATAAGTATTGTTCATCGCTATTATGGCTCATGATCTCTAATTTATACTTTCAAGTATGCCATAAAAGCCTGACCTGGGGACGACTGCTTTCCTCAATGATGTGTTGAAATTTATTGCCGGTAAAATGTAGCGTGTATAGGCAGGCAATAAAAAAGGCCGCTTTCGCGACCTCTTTCATGTTAATCAGCAATTAAGCAGATTTAACCGCTTCTAAAAGCTCAGCTTGACGTTTTTTCAATGCTTCTGGTAAACGATCACCCAGTTTATTGAATAACTCAGTGTGGCTTTCCAGTTCTTTGATCCATTGATCTTTGTCTTGTGCAGTCACAGTTTCAAATTGCTCTTTAGAGAAATCTAAACCAGTCCAGTTCAGCTGTTCGTAAGTTGGAACGCGGCCAATTGGAGTGTCTACAGCATCTGCACGACCTTCACAACGGTCAATGATCCACTCAAGTACACGCATGTTTTGACCGAAACCAGGCCATACGAAGTTGCCTTCAGCATCACGACGGAACCAGTTCACGTTGTAGATACCAGGCAGTTTGTTACCTGCAGCTTCAGCTTTCGCACCCACTTTCTCACCCATTTCTAACCAGTGAGAGAAGTAGTCCGCCATGTTGTAACCTGCGAATGGCAGCATTGCGAATGGGTCACGACGAACGATACCTTGTTGACCAACCGCAGCAGCAGTGGTTTCAGAACCCATGGTTGCCGCTTTATACACGCCATCAACCCAGTCAAATGCTTCTGAAATTAGAGGCACTGTGTCTGCACGGCGACCACCAAAGATGAATGCAGAGATTGGAACACCTGCTGGATTTTCCCAGTCAGCATCAATTGAAGGACATTGACCTGCAGATACGGTGAAACGCGCGTTTGGATGCGCTGCTTTTTCTTCACCAGTATGTGGTTGACCTTTCCAGTTGGTCAGGTTGGCAGGTGCTTCTTTAGAAAGACCTTCCCACCATACTTCGCCATTGTCAGTCACAGCAACGTTGGTATAGATCACGTCTTTGTGCAGCGTCGCCATACAGTTCGGGTTAGTTTTGGTGTTTGTACCAGGTGCTACACCGAAGAAACCAGCTTCAGGGTTGATTGCGTATAGACGACCATCTTCACCTGGTTTGATCCAGGCAATATCGTCACCTACAGTTTCAATCTTCCAGCCTTCATAACCAGCTGGTGGAATCAGCATCGCGAAGTTGGTTTTACCACATGCAGATGGGAATGCCGCTGCGATGTAGTGTTTTTCGCCTTGAGGATTGGTCACGCCAAGAATTAGCATGTGTTCAGCTAACCAGCCTTGTTGACGACCCATGAACGATGCAATACGTAACGCCAGGCATTTTTTACCTAACAATGCGTTACCGCCGTAACCTGAACCGTAAGACCAGATTTCACGTGTTTCTGGATAGTGCACGATGTATTTTTCTTTGTTGCAAGGCCATGCAACATCTTTTTCACCTTCGGCAAGCGGAGCGCCTACAGTGTGTACACATGGAACGAATTCGCCATCTGTACCTAATACGTCATAAACAGCTTTACCCATACGAGCCATTTTAGACATGCTGACTGCAACATAAGGAGAGTCAGTTAACTCGATCCCGATGTGTGCAATGTGTGAACCGAGTGGACCCATTGAGAATGGAACCACATACAGCGTACGACCTGCCATTGAACCGTCAAATAAACCGTTCAATTTTTCGCGCATTACTGCAGGCGCTTCCCAGTTGTTGGTCGCACCGGCATCTTCCTGGTTTTCAGAGCAGATGTAAGTACGGTCTTCAACACGAGCTACGTCAGAAGGATCAGAGTTTGCAAGATAAGAACCAGGGTGAGTTTCTTGGTTAAGCGCTTGCATTGTGCCGTTAGCGATCATCAAGTCGATATAACGTTGATATTCTTCTGCGCTACCGTCACACCATTCAATTTTTGCTGGTTTTGTTAATTTAGCAATCTCTTCCACCCAAGCAATAAGCTTAGGGTGACGAACGAATTCTGGTGCGTTCACTTGGGTCATGGTGAGGCCTATCTAAAATGTGTACAAACTGTTGTACAAAGTACAATCTGAGAGATGAAATGAACCGCTCAGATGAAATATGAAAAAAAAGTGGCTGTATTAAAGCACAAAATGACGAAAAAAATAAGACTAAAGGACTAAAGGAATTATTTTGGTAGTTAATGCAATCTAAATGATAAGTTTATAAAAAACAAAAAGATAATGTTTAAATAAGGGGGTATCTTATTTATTTTTTATATTTATGTATATTATTTAATTTATTTATTTCTTTTTAAAACAATAATTTATATCTAAATTTTTTCTGAGAATCATTATTGATTAAATAAATGGTGGTAATTCGATTTTTACATAAAGGTGCTTTAAATTTCCACTTAATTGGCTGAAATTAGAACAAATGCTTTAAAAATGTGGACAAAATGTCTGAACAATTCAAGCCATTGTCTATTGTGTATAACAAAAAATCAGGCTTTCATGCGACCCATAAAACCGAGGTGTATGAAGAGCTGATCCAGATTTTTTCCCAATACGGTTTTGAAATCCAGTCCTTTGATATTGAACAGTATGCCAGTTTTGATGAATTAATGGCGCAGGTATTTTTACGTCATCAGGACCCGGACAATTATGGCGTGGTGGTGGCCGCAGGGGGCGATGGCACCTTGAATGCTGTGGCGGCCAAACTAATTCATACCGATATTCCCATGGGCATTTTACCTTTAGGTACCTTTAACTATGTGGCCCGCGTATTTGATATTCCGGTGGATATTATTCAGGCAGCGCATGTGATTGCAACCGGCCGGCCACGCAAGGCGCATATCGCGCGGATCAATGAACACATCTATTTAAACAATGCCAGCCTGGGGCTATATCCTTTATTTATCCAGAAACGGGAGCTGTATAACCGCTATTTGGGTCGCTTTCCTTTACATGCCTATACCTCCGGTCTGGATGTAATGATTCGTCATCGCAAGGAACTGAAATTAAAAGTTGAAGTCGATGGCAAGCTGTTTCCGGTGAAAACTCCGTTGGTATTTTTTGGCAATAACCAGCTGCAATTGTCGGAGATGAATTTGCGTATTGCTGCAGCGGTGGCACAGGGCAAGGTGGCCGGCATTGTGGTGGCGAAAAGCGATAAGTTGACCTTGTTTAAAATTTTATGGCAGCTGGTGAAAGGGGAAATTGAACAAGCGCCCGATGTATATACTTTTGCTGCAGATCAGGTGGTGATTCATGCACAACTAAAAACCATGCAGGTGGCCATTGATGGTGAAATTGTCCGGATGCGACCACCGCTAATAGTCACAGTGGAAAAAAATGCCTTAAATATGATGGTGCCTTATGATTCTGCATCTGTCTGATTTGCATTTTGGCACCGAAAAGCCGGCCTGCATGGCAGCCATCCGGCAATTTTGCCTGGAGCATCAGCCTGAAGCGATAGTGGTCAGTGGTGATTTAACCCAGCGTGCGCGTTTTAAACAGTTTTATGACTGTAAGCAGTTTCTCGACAGCCTGGAGCGGCCGTATCTGGTGGTGCCGGGCAATCATGATATTCCGCTATTCGATTTATGGACCCGTTTTGTTAATCCATTTGCGCGTTATCAGCTGTTTTTTGGCAAGATGGAAACTGTGCTGGAAACCGAGCATTTTTTTCTGATTGGTTTAAACAGTATCCGGCGGCGTTACCATACCCGCGGGCATATTTCGCTGGCGCAAATCCAGCTGGTCGATCAGATTCTGGCCGCGGCGCCGGCGCATAAAATCAAGCTGATTGCTGCGCATCAACCGTTTTATACCCCGCCGGATGATCCGCATGGGGTAAAAGACTGTCCAATGCTTGGCAAAATGGCGCTGGAAAGCTGGAGTCAGCATGGCCTGTTCGGGCTGTTGCATGGTCATCTGCATCAGTCCGCAGTCTATGATTTAAACCAGATTTATCATTTGCAGGCCAGTCATCCTGTGCTGGATATTCATGCCGGCACGGCGCTGTCTTATCGTCTGCATCATCGTTTTAATAACAGCTTTAATGTGATTCATGACAGCGGTGAAATTCAGGCCTATTTTTTTAATGAACGCACACAAAAATTTGAACCGTATTAAAAATATGGGGAATAAAGCGACAGTGGTCTGATGGCTGGCGAAAAAAAAGACAAAAAACAGATTTTTTTTCATTTTTCCCCTTGAAGCGTTTTTTTCCATCCCCACAAAAGTGACATCTAAAATTCATTTTGATGATGACCAAAGGAATAAATAAGTCGTCATCAGTTATCTAACGAAGACTTAGTCTGATGGAGTTATTTATGAGCAACATTCGTCCATTACATGACCGTGTAGTAATTCGTCGTGTCGAAGAAGAAACAAAAACTGCTGGCGGCATTTTATTGCCAGGTTCTGCTGCTGAAAAACCTGCTCAGGGTGAAATCATTGCAGTTGGTAATGGTCAAATCACAGACAATGGCGTACGTGCATTAGATGTGAAAGTTGGCGATAAAGTATTGTTTGGTACCTATGCCGGCACCACTGTAAAAGTAGACGGTGAAGAACTGCTTATTATGAAAGAGTCTGACATTTTAGCTGTTTTAGAAGGCTAATTTCTCACTAACTCAATGGTTATCAGATTTAGTTAAGATTTAAAATTGGAGTAAATCATGTCAGCTAAAGACGTAAAATTTGGTGATTCAGCTCGTAGCAAAATGATTGCGGGTGTCAACATTCTTGCAGATGCAGTGAAAGTAACGTTAGGTCCTAAAGGCCGTAACGTGGTGATCGACCGTTCTTTCGGCGCACCGCACATCACTAAAGATGGTGTTTCTGTTGCGAAAGAAATCACGTTAAAAGACAAGTTCGAGAACATGGGTGCACAACTGGTTCGTGAAGTGTCTTCTAAAACCAATGACATTGCAGGTGACGGTACCACAACTGCAACTGTATTGGCGCAAGCTATCCTGAACGAAGGCATCAAGTCAGTGACTGCGGGTATGAACCCAATGGACTTGAAACGTGGTATCGACATCGCGGTGAAAACTCTAGTTGCTGAAATCAAATCAACTGCACAACCTGCATCTGATTCGAAAGCAATTGAGCAAGTGGGTTCGATCTCTGCAAACTCTGACACCACTGTAGGTGCTTTAATTGCGCAAGCAATGGAAAAAGTGGGCAAAGAAGGCGTCATTACTGTTGAAGAAGGTTCAGGCTTCGAAGATGCGCTTGACGTTGTAGAAGGTATGCAGTTTGACCGTGGTTATATCTCGCCATACTTCGCCAACAAACAAGACACGCTCACTGCTGAACTTGAAAACCCGTTCATCCTGCTGGTAGACAAGAAAGTCAGCAACATCCGTGAACTGATTACGGTTCTTGAAGCAGTTGCAAAAACCGGTAAGCCACTATTAATTATCGCTGAAGATGTTGAAGGTGAAGCGCTTGCAACGCTTGTTGTGAACAACATGCGCGGCATCATCAAAGTATGTGCGGTGAAAGCACCTGGCTTCGGTGACCGTCGTAAAGCAATGCTGCAAGACATCGCGATCTTGACTGGTGGTACTGTGATTTCTGAAGAAATCGGTATGCAGTTAGACCAAACAACGCTTGAACACTTAGGTACTGCACACAAAGTAACTGTATCTAAAGAAAACACCGTGATTGTGGATGGTGCGGGTAACGCAGGCCAAATCGCTGAGCGTGTTCAACAAATCCGTGCGCAAATCGAAGAATCGACTTCTGAATACGATAAAGAAAAACTTCAAGAACGCGTTGCTAAATTGGCAGGCGGTGTAGCAGTGATCAAGATCGGTGCTGCAACTGAAGTTGAAATGAAAGAGAAAAAAGACCGCGTAGACGACGCGCTTCATGCAACTCGCGCTGCAGTTGAAGAAGGTGTGGTTGCTGGTGGTGGTGTTGCACTGGTACGTGCTGCCAAAGCACTTGACGGTGTAACAGGTGCCAACGATGACCAAAACGTAGGAATCAACATCCTGCGCCGTGCAATCGAAGCGCCGCTTCGTCAAATCGTGGCAAACGCAGGTGATGAACCATCTGTTGTGATCAACGCTGTGAAAAATGGTGAAGGTAACTTCGGTTATAACGCTGCAACTGGTGAATACGGCGACATGCTTGAAATGGGTATTCTTGACCCAGCGAAAGTAACCCGTTCTGCACTTGAGCATGCTGCATCTGTTGCGGGCTTAATGCTCACAACTGAGTGCATGATCACTGAAATCCCGGAAGAAAAACCAGCAATGCCTGACATGGGCGGCATGGGTGGTATGGGCGGCATGATGTAATACATCTGCTGGTCATTCGATCATAAAAATCCCCGCAATTGCGGGGATTTTTTTATATGCAGGTCAATAAAAAACACAATGCAGTAAAACTAAACTTAATGCATAAAAAAGTAAGAAATAGATAAATGGTTCAAAAATAATTAAATGTATGATGAGCTTTTGTATTAAATTGGTAGGGCTTAATGATTAAGCTGGGGGTGAGATGAAAGAACAAGAACACCAGATCATTGGGTTAATTTATGATGCCGCGATGGATACGCGTTTATGGCCGCAAGTAATTGAAGCCATTGTGCACTACACCAACAGTAAAACCGCGATTTTTACCGCTTTGGACCAATTGAGTCCAAGTTATGACTTTGTGCATACTTATAATATTCCGCAAGCCTGTATTGATGCCTATCAGGACGAACGGATTAAAGTCATTGATATGAAACTGCATGCGCCGTTATGGCAGCAAATCGGGGTGGGGGATACTATTGAACAAAACTTGCAGTCCTATGGCCAGATGCCAGGCACAGATGAATATATCTTTTATGAGCGCTGTCTGGAACCAACCGGGATTTGTCATATCGCAGCTGTTTTACTTGATCAGGGGCAACATCGTTGGGCGGTCTTGGGTATTCACCGGGCGCCCGATGCTCAGCCTTATAGTCCGGAAGAGCATGAATTTCTTAAGCGGATCGGTAAGCATTTACGCCGGGCACTACAAATTCATCGGCAGCTTTGTCAGGCCAAGCAGCAGAAACTGGCTTTAGGTCATATTCTAGATCACTTAAAAACAGGCGTGCTGCTACTCGATCAGCAGTCCTGTTTAATTTATGCCAACAGTAAAGCTCAGGAAACACTCAATCGCTCCAGTCTGATTGAGCTGGACCGTTATAATCGTTTAAAGGTAGGACGCGGTTTTCAGGCCAAACTCGATCAGCTCATTGAGGGGGCTGGTTCGGACTTAAGTCAATGGAATAAAGAACCAGGCGGGGTGATTGAGCTGACAGCAGCTGATCAGAGTACCTTAATGCTAACGGTGATTCCTTTTAATTTAAGCCAGCTAAAAAATACTGAAGGACTACCAGAACAGGCCTATGTCGCGGTTTTTGTGACTGAAACCGGGCAGAAATATTATTTAGCCAAAGATTATTTAAAGCAGCAGTATCACTTGTCGAATCGGGAAGTTGAGTTATGTGAGGTGCTGATTAATGGTTATAAACTTGAAGAGATTGCAGAGCATTGCAAGCTGACGTTAAGCTCGGTGCGTACCTATTTTAAGAATATTTATGAAAAAACCGGGTGTACATCGCAGATTGAATTGATGCATTTATTAATGGGCTGTACCATTCATTTTGAGCATATTGGTTAAAGCTGCCTAAGTCTAGCTTAGACAGCTTCTAAGAGTTTTTAGTTACTACGTTGTAGTGTAACAGGGTCTTCGCCTTGCGGATGCAAGGTCAGGCTTGTTCCTGAGATGCTATAAGTTGCATTAACTTTACTGCCATCCCAAGAGTCTTGTAATCCACTACATTCGTTGGTGTCATATAAGACTTCTGTTGGTGTAAGCGTATTTGCTGTAATGGATAACTTACCATATTCAATTCCAGCCCAACCGCAATCGTCACCACCTTCTCCATCTAGGAAGAAGTAGTAGTTATTGTCAAAGAAAGCAAAGATTTGAGTTTCTGAGAACTTCCAAGTGCCGACTAAACCTGATGATTGTTTTACACGTGTCAGCTTATATGTACTATTTGCACCAGGTTCATGCAGAATTAAATAAGTGCCATCCGAGCTTAGAGTGTAGGGTTTACCATCACTAGCATGAGACAGACCTGCTGTACCATTTGTATCGTGAGTAATAGTTGGCTCAAAGCTGTTGTTTAAAGGGTTCCATAGAAGCGAGCCTAATTCAATCCCTGCTTGACTTTCAGCATCTTTTGGAGAAGCTTGTCCGAGTATATAATTACCATTCGTTAATATGTGTATCACTGCTACACTATTATTTTCATGCAATTGCCATGTGCCTGCGATATCTTTATAAAAAACTTGTTGTTGTTTAATAACGATTTCATCAGGGCTTACTAAGACTTGATCATTTAAGAGGTTAGTTTCTGAAATTTGAGTAGAGAAATTCTCAAAGGGTTGATCGAAAGTAATGCTAGGAATGTTTTTTAACTTCTCAAGTATTTCATCACTAATTTGCACTCCATCAGTATCAGGGTCTGAATCTAAAGCATCAATAAAGCTGAGTAGATTCTTTTGGGCAGTTTCATCTGTGAATAAATCTGCAGGAGAAATATTATCCTGAGCTGTAACTAGTCCACCAATTTGTACACCACTAATACTGAATTGAACTTTATCTCCAGATTGGTATTTAAAAGTTTTATTCTCTTCTGTAAGTGTGCCACTTATACCAGAACTGGTTTCATAGCTTACATTATCGACAGAACTATTTAAAAAAGTACCGTAATTCTCAGTGGTTTGATTTGATGGTGGTGGATTCTGATTGCTACCAGAATCATTGTCTGAACCGCCACATGCACTGAGTAAGCCTGCTAAAGTTAAGCATAATATAGTTTTTTTCATCACGAATTCCTTGTTATTCAAATTGTCATGTCTGCAGTATAGAAATTAGATGAGTTTAGGTGCTATCCCAAAATTGGGAGGGTATAAGCCAAATATGTGAGGAATGATGGAGAAACAAGCATATTTTTGTGACAAAACTGCATTTTTTGATAGGTCGTCATAGAAGATCTATTTAGCTGTGGTAATTTGAGAAACCCTTTTAAGCTTTCTGATTTTGCTGATAAATTTGATGCTCTAGCAAGACTTAAATAACAACGCTGCCACCGAAAAGTGATCCTGTTTTATGCTGTCAAAATTTTTTATTGAACGTCCTATTTTTGCTGGAGTCCTGGCCATTATTGTCATGGCGTTTGGTATTTTTTCCACTTTAGGTTTACCGGTCGAGCGTTATCCGGATATTGCCCCGCCCCGCATTACCGTGAGTGCCACTTATACTGGAGCTTCGGCAGAAACAGTGGAGGAGAGCGTGACCCAGGTGCTGGAGCAGCAGATTCGAGGGCTGGATCATCTGCTGTATTTTAGCTCGAGCAGTGATTCTTCGGGGCGCAGCCGTATCAGTATCAGTTTTGAAAATGGCACAGACCCAGATACCGCACAGGTGCAGGTGCAAAATGCGATTAACAGCGCCATTAACCGTTTGCCTGAAGATGTACAGCGCCAAGGCGTGAATGTGTTCAAATCTCTGGGTGATACCCATATGGTCATCGGGTTGTATGACAGCGCTGGTCACAGTTCCAATATTGAACTGTCCGATTATATGATGACCCATCTGGAACAGGATCTGGCGCGTATTGAAGGCGTGGGTGAGGTGGATGTCTTCGGTTCGCAATATGCCATGCGAATCTGGTTGAATCCTTTAAAACTGAAACAGTATGCCTTGATGCCAAGCGATATTCGGGCCGCTGTTGAAGCCCAGAATACCCAGGTGGCAGCCGGCAGTATTGGCGATTTACCCACCGCAACCGATCAGTATTTAAATGCCAAAGTCACCTCCGGTTCACGTTTAAAAACTGTCGAAGAATTTGAAAATGTAATTTTAAAGTCGGCCCAGGACGGCAGTTTTGTTTATTTAAAAGATGTGGCGCGGGTCGAGCTGGGGGCAGAAAATTATCAGTCCTTTAATACGATTAACGGCTATCCTTCAGCTGCGCTGGGCATCTCCCTGGCCTCTGGCGCCAATGCACTGGCGACCTCGGCTTTAATCCAGCAGGAAATTGATCATCTCTCCAAACAGTTGCCTGAAGGCTACAAGATAGTCTATCCACGCGATAATACGCCGTTTGTGAAGGAGTCGATGAAAGAGGTGGTAAAAACCCTCATTGAAGCGATTATTCTGGTGGTGATCGTGATGTTCCTGTTTTTACAGAACTGGCGCGCTACCTTAATTCCGACCATCACCGTACCGGTGGTGATTTTATGTACCCTGACAGTGCTGTATGTGCTGGGCATGACCATCAATACCTTAACCCTGTTTGCGCTGGTACTGGCGATTGGCCTGCTGGTCGATGATGCGATTGTGGTCGTAGAAAATGTTGAGCGTTTGATGCATGAGCAGCAGCTTTCAGCCAAACAGGCGGCAATCCAGTCGATGCAGGAAATTAGCGGGGCACTGGTCGGGATTACCTTGGTGCTGACCGCGGTGTTTATTCCGATGGCATTTTTTGGTGGCTCGACCGGGGTCATCTACCGTCAGTTTTCCATCACCCTGGTGGCCGCGATGTCCTTATCTTTGCTGGTGGCACTGATTTTAACCCCGGCCTTATGTGCCTTAATTTTAAAGCCAAAGCAGAAAACCGCCCGATGGGCCGCCTGGTTTAATCAGAAACTGGAAAATCTGAAACAGCATTATCTGCGTTCTTCAAGCTGGACCCTGCAACATCGCACCATCTGTCTGGTGATTTTTGTGGCTTTAATCGGGGTATTTGCCTTGTTCTATCGAGCCTTGCCGACCAGCTTTATTCCAAGTGAAGATCAGGGCATGCTCACGGTGCAATTTAAGTTGCAAGAAGGCGCGCCCCTGTCAAAAAGCCGTGAAGTTGGTGAAACGATTCGTGCCTATTTTATTGAACAGGAACAGGCCAATGTTGATCTGGTGATGATTCGCTATGGCCGTAACTTCTCCGGCACTGGCCAGAACTTGGGGCAGGGCTTTATTGCGCTGAAACACTGGGATGATCGTTCGGGCAGTGACAATGCTGCGCAGGCAATTCGTGAGCGGGCCATGCAGCATTTCCAGCGTCATCCAGATGCGCAGATTATGATTGGGATGCCGGCCTCGGTGCGCGGTTTAGGCCAGACCGATGGCCTGCAGTTTTGGCTGCGAGATTTAAATGGGCAGGGCCGTGATTATCTGGAGCAGCAATTCCAGAGCCTGCGCAGTCAGGCCGACCGTTATTCCAGCTTTGCCAATCTGGATAAAAAATCCAATCCGGAAAAAGCCGAGCTGAATGTCAATATTCATCAGAAACAGGCCATGGCCAATGGCCTGAGCCAAGGCGCGATTAACAGCACCTTGTCGGCGGCATGGGGCGGCAGTTATATCAATGACTTTATTGATCGTGGCCGGATTAAACGGGTGATTATGCAGGGTGATGCCGAGTTCCGTGCCACCCCGGAAGATTTGCAGGCCTGGTCGGTCCGTAATGCCAACGGGCAGATGGTGCCGTTTGGTAATTTCTCTACCCTGAGCTGGGGCGGCGGACCAGAAGTGGTGAACCGGTTTATGGGCTATACCGCACTGGAAATGGAAGCCGATACCGCAGCCGGTGCCAGCTCTGGTCAGGCCATGCAGGATATTCAGCAGCTGGTTGACCAGCAGGACGGTGTCGATCTGGCCTGGAGTGGATTGTCTTATGAAGAAAATCAGTCCAGCGCTCAAGCCTTAATTTTATATTTGGTTTCAATTGGTTTTATTTTTCTGTGTTTGGCTGCCTTGTATGAAAGCTGGAGCATTCCAACCGCAGTAATGACTGCAATTCCATTGGGTATAGGTGGCAATATTCTATTTAGTTATTTTGCCGGCTTTCCTAACGACATTTATTTTCAAATTGCCTTACTGACCACCATTGGTTTGTCTTGTAAAAATGCAATATTAATTGTGGAATTTGCCTCTGTGGCGCAGCAGCAGGGAAAACAAGTGGTGCAAGCTGCTTTAGAAGGTGCGAGTTTACGGCTTAGACCAATTTTAATGACTTCATTGGCATTTGGCGCAGGTATTTTACCGTTAGTCTTCGCTTTTGGTGCAGGTGCTGCAAGCCGTCAGGAAATTGGCGTGAGTGTGTTGGGTGGGGTAGTGTTTGGCACAATTCTAGTCTTAATTTTTATTCCGTTTATGTATGTATTGATACGTACTCTATTTAAGCCCAAGTCCGTTAAAAGAAACATAAGTGATTAAATTGTTTAGGTTTCGTTGTAAAGGTTGAGAAATGTAACAGTTTTTCGTAGTATTGCTGCGCCGTATAAGCGGTTTGATGAGGATTAAATCCCTAAATGGACAGGCACAGTTGTCAGATACACCAAATTTCAAACATTTATATTTACCAACATTATTATGTGGGTTCATTCGGCAAATAAAATAAGAGCCGTTGCGGCCCTATTACATAGGTTGGATAATAGGGGGCGAGCATGAGCTACAACAACTTTTTATATCTTTTAAATGATGCATTAAGCAAGCAAGATATTGCATTGGCATTAGACTCTGTTAAAACGTTTAAAGCCGCAGATTTGGCTGATATTTTGGCACAATTACCTTTAGAGAATAGTCAAAAGCTGCTACTGCATCTTCCTGCACGCGCCTATGTATTTTCATATCTCAAACCCGAAGAACAAGTAAAATTTGCACACGGTTTAACGCGAACAGACTTGGCTGAAATTATGGGCGAAATGCCTTCAGACAAGCGTGTCGATTTATTTAAATGTTTAGATCACGAGCAGCAAAATACTTTATTGCCTGCATTGGCACAGGCCGAGCGTGAAGATATTCGGCAGCTCTCTTCTTATGTAGAAGGTACGGCAGGGGCCATCATGAGCTCCGAATATGCCACCTTAAAACCGAATATGTCGGTAAAAGATGCCATTAAAATGTTGCGTTATGAGGCACCCGATTCGGAAACCATTTATTTGGCCTATGTACTTGATGAAGCAAGAAAGCTGCTGGGTGTTTTATCGCTCAAACAATTAATACTTGCCGAAGAACAAAGCAATATTAGTGATTTAATGGCGACCGATATTATTTTTGCATATTTTGACAGCGATCAGAATGAAGTAGCCAAAACCATTGCTCGTTATGACTTACTGGCATTACCCATTATAGATCATGCCGGTGTGATGGTGGGTATTGTGACACATGATGATGCAATGGATGTGGCCAGAGAAGAGGCAACAGAAGATTTTT
The DNA here is from genome assembly GCF_013418255.1 of Acinetobacter sp. YH12155. Lineage (NCBI taxonomy): Bacteria > Pseudomonadati > Pseudomonadota > Gammaproteobacteria > Moraxellales > Moraxellaceae > Acinetobacter > Acinetobacter sp. YH12155. The sequence goes on along the minus strand of NZ_VPCK01000005.1, from coordinate 38,190 downwards.
TAAAATCTGGTGCTGTCGATGCATCATCTAAATTGAGTCTTAAATCTGCCCCAATATTGCAACTCTATCAAAAACGGGTGTATTGGCTGGTATTTCTTGTTTTTGGCAGTTTGTTATCCGGGATTGGCATTGCACATTTTGAAGACATTATTGCCGCAAATATTGTATTGGTTTTCTTTTTGCCCTTATTGGTTGGCAGTGGTGGAAATGCCGGCTCTCAATCTGCAACGCTGATGGTGCGTGCATTGGCAACGGGCGATATACATTTTAGGGACTGGTTTTACTTGCTGGGACGTGAAAGTTTGGTTGCCCTGTGTCTGGGCGGAACCATGGCACTTGCAGTTTCACTTTTGGGATATTACCGCGGTGATGAAATGGTCGCTTTAGTGCTTGCTCTGAGTATGATGGGTATTGTGCTTTTGGGCTGTTTAATTGGAATGAGTTTGCCTTTTATGCTAAATCGTTTTGGATTTGATCCTGCAAGCGCCTCTGCGCCATTGGTGACCTCTATTTGTGATGCGACAGGTGTTCTGGTTTATTTATTTATCGCTTCACAGCTATTGCTATAAAAGTATAGACAATAAATACATATACATATTTTCAATTTATACTTTATTCTCAGGGCTATAACAGAAATGTTTGAATAAGGCTAAAGCATGGTTGCGGTTGAAAAAGAAAAAAAATTAACACGGCAAGAAGTCGTACGTTTGGAGCGCGATTTAGCCAAATTCGCCAATATGATGGATTCAGTGGTACGGATTCCATTTACCAAGCAGGGTGTCGGGGCTGATGCTGCTCTGGGTACACTGCCCGTGGCAGGAGATGTTGCTGGTTTTGCCTTGACCTGCTATGCCATTTATAAAGCCAAACAAATTGGTGTGCCGCAAAGTAAACTTACGCCAGTCATTAAACTGGCTGTGGTAGATGCAGTGGTCGGTTTTGTGCCAATTGTCGGAACAGTCTTTGATGTATTTATTCGTCCGAGTCGTAAAGCTTTAGATGTGGTGCATAGCCATATACGTGAAGAATATCAAATTCAGAGTGAACACCATGTCACGCATCCTTTTTTACATGAGCAATTAGAACGTAAACAGCAACAGTCGGCATTTTGGCGTAATCCTGTTGTGGCATGGCTTTGGATTCATTTACCCGATTTATTGGGAGTACTGTTTTTAATCTTGCTCGTTTGGGCTATGTGGTTGGGCGCAAACTGGTTGTGGCAGTGGTCACAAACTTTTGCAGTATAAAATAAGTAAAGTTTGGCTTTTGGCTTGTATGCAGTTATAAAAAAAGCTTCCCGAAGGAAGCTTTTTTGTTGTGAAAGCACAATGTGTTGAACAGTCTTAAGGCAAGTTTAATTGTTTTAATGCCGCAACACGTTGTTCAATGCTCGGGTGAGTTTGGAACAATGCAGCCAAACTAAAACCTTGTTCTTTACCTGCAGAAATTGCAAAAGCTTTCATTTCTTTTGGCATAGCATCTGGCATTTCAGACTCTGCTTGTAAACGTAATAACGCAGAAATCATAGCTTGTTTACCTGCCAAACGTGCACCTGCTTCATCTGCACGGTATTCACGTTGACGCGAGAACCACATCACAATTGAAGACGCCAAAATACCAAAGACAATATCTAATACAATGGTAATTGCAAAGTAAGCCAAGCCTGGGGCTTCGCCATCTTCACGACCAAAGACATTACGGTCAATAAAGTCACCTGCAATACGAGCAAAGAACATAACAAATGCGTTCACAACACCTTGAATCAGTGCCAGTGTAACCATGTCACCATTGGCCACGTGACCAATTTCGTGCGCCAGTACGGCACGTAATTCATCTTTGTTCATACGCTCCAGCAGACCGGTTGAAACCGCCACCAAAGCATCATTCTTGTTCCAGCCGGTTGCAAAGGCATTCGACTGATAAGAAGGGAAGATACCCACTTCTGGCATTTTAATGCCAGCACGTTGCGACAATTGTGCAACTTCATTTAATAACCACGCTTCAGCCTGGTTACGTGGGGCATTCGGGTCAATCAGCTCTGTACCGGTGGTTTTTTTCGCCATCCATTTAGACATGAACAGGGAAATTAAAGAACCGACCATACCGAAGACAAAACAGATGACCAACAGGTTGCCTAGATTTAAGCCACCCGCGCCATGGTAACTACCGACACCGAAGAGTGACAAAATAATGCCAGCTACAACCAGTACCGCGAGGTTGGTTAGCAAGAACAAACCAATCCGCATCATTGAGTAAATCCTCTTAAAATGAAAATGTAATCTGATTCATAAATCATGCAAGTAAATATGCGGTGAATGTATTAAAAATTCAAGAAAAAATCGTGAAAATCAACAAAAAATCGTCTTAGTCCGAAATGGTGATTCGGGCTGCAGCAGAGGCATGTGCCGTAGCATAGGAGCGGACCGGTGCATCGGTAAAGCTGCCATCTGCGGCAACAATAATTTCACGCGATGGGCGTGCAGGCTGGGCTGCAGTTAAATGCGAACCAGAAGAAAGCGTATTGGATTGGGCCAGTAACGGTCCCTGATCGCTACTGCTGACACCACCGGCATACAGATTGTGATAACGGCTGGTCACGCGGCGCACATAGTCCTGAGTTTCACGGAAGGGCGGAATGCCACCGTATTTGGCGACATTGCCTTCACCGGCATTATAACCGGCCAATGCTAAGGATGTATTACCGTTAAAACGTTTTAGTAACCAGGCCAGATATTTGGCCCCGGCCATAATATTTTCATAAGGATCGTAGGCATTAGAAACCTGAAAACGTTTGGCAGTGGCCGGCATCAGCTGCATTAAGCCTTGGGCCCCGACCGGAGAGCGAGCATTGACATTAAAGCCGGACTCGGTGTGCATGACGGCTTTAATCAGCCCAGACGAAATACCGTGGCGCTGCGCGGCCTGCTGGATAATATGGTCAAAGGCATTTTTATTGCGGCTATAGCTTGGTAAGACCGATGCTTCAGAGCTGCCCCAGTTGCTATAACGATGAATATTGCTGTCGGGATAATACGTCACTTTGACTTTTTTCAGGGACTGGTCTGAACTTTTACGATTGGTCAGCAGGGTAGAGCCATTATTGTCTTTATAGACATAAATCTGTCCGGCATGACTGTGCGATGCAACCGCAAGCAGCGTCACACATCCCCAAAAAGCCAGTTGTTTAAAATGTAATCTTTTATACATTATCGTATTCATTATGGTAACGAAGTTCATACTGTCCCCAAACAGGTGGTTTGAGTTTAACAAAAAAAACATTGATGAAAAGAGTCTTTACATTTATTTCCCCGTTTACTTTGTAAAAATCAAGCCCTGTTTGCTGACAGAACAATCAAAAAAAATATTTATTTTTTTTTTATTCTGGTCTGCTTGACACACTTAAACCATTGATTTTAATTATAAATAAAATTGATTAAAAAATGATCAATTTAAATAGAAGCCTTCAATTGCAGGCAAGTGACCTTGTCAAGTTGTTTTAAATCCACAAATTTATCCACAGCTTTTGTGGAAAACTGTGGAAAAGTCCAAAAGATAAGCATCTTGCTTAAAAGATGAACGCAAACGTTCAAATTAGCATAAAAATAAAGACAGCGAGATGACAAAAAAATGACAAGCAGGAAATTACATTCTTTTGATGCGTGCCGGGACTGAATCGGCTAAAATTGCGCGGTATTTTTTTTATGGGTAAATCTCGTCTATGTTCTCGCCAGTTGAGTCCGATCAAGGATTTAATTTTAAACCAGAACTGCCAACCAGCTCTGCGTATTACCGTTTGCTGAAAAAGCTGCGTCGCCAGGTGGGTCATGCCATTCGTGATTACAAGATGATCGAAGACGGTGACAAGGTCATGGTGTGTATTTCGGGTGGTAAAGACAGTTATACCTTACTGGATATTCTGTTGCAGTTTAAACGTATTGCCCCGATTCATTTTGATGTGGTGGCGGTGAATCTGGACCAGAAACAGCCGGGCTTCCCTGAAGATGTGCTGCCGCGTTATCTGGAAGAAAATAATATCCCGTATTATATTCTGGAAAAAGATACCTACAGTATTACCAAGCGTCTGACCCCGGAAGGCAAAACCTACTGTGCAGTGTGTTCGCGTCTGCGTCGTGGTTCACTGTACGGCTTTGCCCAGGAAATTGGGGCAACCAAGGTGGCACTGGGGCATCATCGTGATGATATTCTGGCGACTTTCTTCCTGAACCTGTTCCATGGCGGCAGCTTAAAGGCAATGCCACCGAAGCTGTTATCTTCCGACAAGAAGAATATGCTGATTCGTCCACTAGCTTATGTGGAAGAAAAAGACATCATCAAATACGCGCAAATGCGCCAGTTCCCGATTATTCCATGTAACCTGTGTGGTTCGCAGGAAAATCTGCAACGTGCGATTATCAATGACATGCTGCGTGAATGGGACAATGCCCATCCAAAACGTCTGCACAGTATTTTTGGTGCATTGCAAAATGTATCACCATCGCAACTGGCAGACCGCGAGCTGTTTGACTTTGAAGCACTCGATAGCGAGCGCGAGTTTGACTTTAAAGGCAGTTATTCGCACGAGAATGAAGATGGTCAGTCCAACCGCATCAACATGGTCAATTTAGGCTATGCAGCTGACTAAATAGTCAAAAAAAGCATTGAACTTCAGTTCAGTGCTTTTTTTATATATTTGAATTATTTCAATATTGTATTAAAAATATAAAATTTGAACGCATCGTACAAAAAATCTTAGCCATCTTTTATGATTACATGCTATAACAGGTCACAAGCATCATTGCTTCACAAAAATGTTGTCTGGACAGGCGACACAAATGAACAAATAAATTGAGGAATAATCATGCCTGCTTTTTTATCTGATGATTGGTTTGCAACCGTAGAGAACCTGACGGCTCAAGCTGGTGACTTAAATTTACCACCTGCGCTTGCGAATCTTGCAATTAATTTGGTTGTTACGGATGCTTCAGGCAATACAGAATTAGCTTTAGACGGTGGCAAAATCCAGAAAGGATTGTCTGCAAATGCAAAAACAACCCTGAATATGGATGCTGAGACCTTACGTAAAGTGTTCCTGGAGTTTGATATGGCTGCAGCCATGCAAGCCTTCATGACCGGTAAAATCAAAGTACAAGGCGATATGTCTCAATTAATGGCATTGCAAACTGCAAAACCAAGCCAAGAGCAAAAAGACCTGTTCAAAAACGTTTTGGCGCAAACCACCTGATTGTGACCCGACACAAAAAAGCTTACCCGAAGGTAAGCTTTTTTTTGCCTTGAAGATCAACGGTGAAGCATTTAAATATTCACCAGCTGCGGCGTGGTCTTGATGTGTTCCAGATAGGCACGGATACGGGTCACGTATTGTAAGGCCTGACGATAACGTCCGTTCTTGGCTTTATTGCCGTCTAAGTAAGCATACAGGTTGACCCAGTTGTTCGGGTTTTTACCGGTGGCCTGAATACGCTTCTGAATCTGGCTCACGGCACCCGGACCCATGTTATAGGCCACCAGTGCATACCAGTTACGGTCTGGAAACGGAATATGCTTATAACGGTTCAGCATCAGGTTGTAATACTTGGCACCGCCCTGAATGCTCTGGGTTGGATCGGTACGGTTACTGACGCCCATGGCTTTGGCTGTGCTGTTGGTCAGCATCATCAAACCACGAACACCGGTTGGTGAAACAGAGTTCGGCTTTAAGTACGATTCCTGATAACCAATGGCCGCCAGTAAATGCCAGTCCAGATCATACTGCTGCGCAGTGCGCTGGAAGCTGGCCTTATATAAAGGCATGCGATTGCTTAAGTCACGCTGGATAGTATTCCAGGATTCCTGCTTAACCACATTCTGGTTATAGAACGAGGCCAGCTGGTTGATGGCACCGCTTTGTTTGCCACGGCAGACAAAGGCACTGGCGGTCTGGCTCAGCGGATCATCGGCATGTTTAAATACCCAGTTTAAATTGCTGTTTAGGCCATTTTTCTGCAAGGTGTTTAAATCGCCACAGGTGGCCGAAAAACCGGTCAGATGCTTGTTTTCAATGCTCTGAATACTGGCAGTGGTCATGGCAAAGTTGGCTTTACCTGACGCCACCCATTGCAACGCTGTCGCATTGTCCGGTACGGTTTTAAACTCGAGTTTGACATTCAGGCTATGCGCATAGTTGCGCACCAGGTCATAACCAAAGCCATGCAGATGCTGACTGTTCTGAAACACGGTGGTCGGATTCGAAACAGAAACCACGGTCAATTTATTGTGATTGACCACGCGATCAAACTGATACGCTGCTTTACTTGCATTAATACTATGAAACGGAATTAACGCACTGCTTAATACTAAGACTTTTAAAGGGAGAGAGTTGAAAAAAGAGTGAAGGCCAAGCCTCGACCCAGAAGTTGAACTACTGTGCATGTTGTCTCCGCTACAAGTAATTTATGCCCTACAAAGCAGGAGGCAAAAGGCCTCAGACTTTTTCAAGTTTGATAAATTCAATAAGAGGGTGGGCACTCATGACGTCATTCAAAATGACATGGGATGAAAGATAAAAAATGTGGCTACGCCACACAGGTTAAAAAATGATCACAATTAAAAGATGTGCGCATAATAAAGACCAAAATTTGAGTTGTCAAATTTTGTCCATAAAAAAATAAAAAACTGTTTCATAAGTAAATGATTCTATTTGGGAAAAACATTTTATAAACTTTAAAAGTGGAGTAATTGGGGAGAAGGCAGCAGTTTTTGGTAAGCTACAGGCATATTTTTCTGCTGTTAAAGGCCATGAAATCGAGCTTAATTACCCGTGGTGGACATGACAAACTGGTCGCGGAACTTCAGCATTTGTGGCATGAAGAACGCCCTGAAATTACCAAAAAAGTGAACTGGGCGGCCAGTCTCGGCGATCGTTCGGAGAACGCTGATTACCAATATAACAAGCAGCTGCTGCGCAAGATTGACCGCCGGGTGCGTTACCTTGGCAAGCGACTGGAAGAGCTGCGAATTATTGATTTTTCACCTGAACAGGAAGGCAAGGTCTATTTTGGCGCCTGGGTCGATATTGAAAATGATGACGGCGAGCAGAAAACCCTAAGAATTGTCGGGGTTGATGAAATTTATGATCATCATCCACAACATATTTCAATTGACTCGCCAATGGCGCGCGCCTTGCTGGGCAAAAGTGTGGATGATGAAGCAGTAGTGCAGACGCCATCAGGTGCAAAACACTGGTATATTGTCGATATTCGCTATGAAAAGTTTGAAAATTCAGCAAATTAAACGATTTTGATTTTATTTTGTACAGTCGGTTGCGAAAACCTGGAAAAATATTTGCCAAGTTAAAAATTTCTTTATATGATAGCCGCCATTGGAAGCGTGGCAGAGCGGTTTAATGCACCGGTCTTGAAAACCGACGAGGGTGTGAGTCCTCCGTGAGTTCGAATCTCACCGCTTCCGCCAAATTCAAAAAGCCCTGACATTGTCAGGGCTTTTTTTATTGCGCTCCGTTTTATTTTTATATTCTTTATATGGAGCTGATTTATTTTAAAGAGGAGAGCTAAACATATTTTATAGGTATTATATAAATACCTTTAAGATATATTATTTTGCTTCGAATATCTAAAAATAAAAATCCATAAAATATGAAAAACGAATATTTATATAGATTGCTTTTCTATAAAATAATCATCGATAATCTTTCACCTGTCGCAATGTATATGCGACAGATGAAGATTAAAATCAATTATTTAAATTTTATAGGTTGACAGTAATATATTGGTTTCACTGTTATAAATCCCTGAAATACTTCTGATCCGACTTAAAATTAAATCAAAATTCACCAAATTGTCGGACTGGATTTCTACCAGTAAATCCCATTTGCCATTCGTCGTATGTAAGGTCTGAATAGCCGGATCGAGACGTAGCTCCTTGATGACGGCCTGTGCCTTGTTGCCTTCCACCATAATACTCATCCAGGCCTGAATAAGCTGCGGATTCCGGTTCGGTTTAATGCGTACCGTATAGCCGGTAATGATGCTAGTCGCTTCCATATACTCGATTCGCTTTTGAACCGTGGCCCGGGAATTTCGGGTTTTCTGCGCAATTTCTGTAATTGAGATACGTGCATTTTCTCTTAACAATCCAAGTATTTTATTGTCCGTTTTATTTTTTTAAACGGATGAATAATTGGTTTTTAATTCTTGATTCTTAGTTATTATTGAATAATAAAAAAATAATTGGATTTAAGGATAATATTCTAAGCACTATCTGCCTAAACTATTTCTGAATAAAATTCTTTATCCCAAGCTTATTGAAAATCAAAAGTGTATCTCTATTTTATAAGGCTATTCTCTTTAAACGATTTTCACTATAAAAAGAGAGAAGGCTAAACTTGCACTCAATGTTGAAGCAGAGTTTAGCCAGTTCATCTAGTTCAGATTAACGTACAGTTTTCCCCAACCGTGCCAGTAAAATCACTGGAATCAGTCCGACCAGAACAATCAATAAGGCTGCAATTGCGCCTTCTTCATAGGTACCACGTGAGGCTTCGGCATATAACTGCGTGGCCAGGGTTTCCATATTCAGCGGACGTAGCAACAATGTGGCCGGCAGCTCTTTCATACAATCCACAAAAATCAGTAAGGCTGCTGAAATCAGTGCAGGACGTAATAAAGGCAAATGGATACGGGTCAGAATCCCGCCTTTGCTCTGGCCCAGATTACGTGCGGCATCATCAAAAACGCCATGAATCCGGTTATACCCCGATTCAATCCCGCCAATTGAAATGGCTAGAAAGCGTACCGCATAGGCGTAAATTAAGGTGAAACTGGTGCCTAAAAACAGCAGGCCGGTATCCAGACCAAGCTGGAATTCCAGAAAATCCGCTACGGCGTGATCAATCGCGCCCAAAGACAGCATCAGGCCAATGGCCAGTACGGTGCCCGGAATGGCATAGCCCAAACTGGCAACCCGGCTTAGCCAGCTGCTTCGGCTAAACCGTGCGGTACTCACAATCATAAAGCCAATCAGCATGGTCACAAAAGTGGCAATACTGGCTAAGGTAAGCGTATTGATTGAGGCTTGCAGCAGATATTCAGAGAAACCGGCATATTGTAAACGCTGATAAGATTCGACCAGTAAATGACTGATCGGAATTAGAAAACCAATAATCACCGGAATCAGCCCTAGACCGAATAGCAGCCAGGCTTTGGCGCCGGTCACTGGCTGGGCGGGCATCAGCCGGCTACGCTGGGCCGAGTTCATATAGCGCTGTTTGCGTCGCCCCAGCCGTTCTACCAGTACCAGCAGGCTAATGATCAGCAACATAAAAATTGCAATCTGGGCGGCACTGGCCAGATCGGACTGGTTGGTCCAGGTCGAATAAATTGACAGGGTCAGGGTTTTAATGCCCAGAAATTCGGTGGCACCAATATCATTGATGGTTTCCATCAGGGCCAGACTGGCACCAACCGCAATGGCCGGGCGAGCCAGCGGAATCGCAACCCGGAAAAATACCTGTTCCGGTTTTAATCCCAGACTGCGCGCTACTTCAATCAGGCTGGCTGACTGCATCAGGAACATGGCACGGGTGCTTAAATAGACATAGGGATACAGCACAAAACTAAGCAGAAAAATCGCGCCCCAGAGCGAGCGGATATTCGGAAACCAGAGCTGCTGCATTTCTAGCTGAAGCCAGTCCCGCAGCAGGGTCTGCACAGGACCAATCGGATGCAAAATATCAATATAGCTATAGGCAATAATATAGGTCGGTACGGCCAAGGGCAGTAACAATGCCCAGTCCAGAAAACCACGGCCACGGAATTGATAGGCCGTGACCAGCCAGGCACTGCCGGTACCAATCAGAATCGTCAGAATCCCGACACCAAGCAGCAACAGGCCGGTTTCAATCAGGGTGGGAGGAATCACATATTGCAGCAGATGGTCCCAAATCTCGCTATTGCCCTGTAAGGCCGTCCAGAGCAAAGCCAGCACAGGCAGACAGGCCAGCAGGGTAAACAGGCCACTGAGTGAAAAAAGTGCAGTTACAGGAGATTTTTTCTGGGTCATCGGGGGATCAACAGGCTGGACATGGACACAAGACTGATAGCACGAGCAGCAGTCTGCCCGCGCTATCTGATGATTCAGGTTTAGTGATTAAACTGGACTTTATCAACCAGCAGATTGGCTGCCTTACGATGGCGAGCAATCTCACTTAAACGCAGTGAATCAATATCTAACTTGCCGAAACTGGCGATAATCGGATCAATCTTCACGCCTGGTTTGACCGGATATTCATAACCACTTTGTGCATACATGGCCTGAGCCTGATCTGAGGCCAGGAACTCCAGTAACTGTACCGCTTCTTTGCGGTTTGGCGCATGTTTGGCTACAACTGCACCTGAGACATTGACATGGGTGCCGCCATTTTTAAAGCGCGGTAACACCACATTAATGGCATTGCCCCAGCGCTGCTGTTCAGCATTGCCATTGCGCATGGTGCCCACATAATAGGTATTGGCCACACCAATATCACAGATTTTACCCAGAATATCGCGCGCCACATCGCGGTCACCGCCACTGGCCGGACGTGCCAGATTGGCTTTAACCCCACGTAACCAGGTTTCTGCCGCTTTTTCACCATGATGGGCAATATAGGCGGCAATTAACGCGGTATTGTAGGGATGGCTGCCCGAACGGATATAGATTTTGCCTTTCCATTGCGGATTGGCCAGATCTTCATAATGAATGGCGTTCAGTGGGGTACGTTCTTTGGAGGCATAGACTGCACGGGCACGCATTGACAGGGCATACCAGTGGCCATTGGCTGCACGTAAATTGGCCGGAATGGCATTATTTAATACTTTGGAATTCACGCGCTGGGTGAGATCTGCTTCGACCAGATCCACCAGATTGCCAAAATCGACGGTCAGCATCACATCGGCCGGTGAACGGCGTCCTTCAGCTTTCACTCGCTCCAGCAGGCCATCTTTAATAAACACGGTATTGACCTTAATGCCGCTGCTTTCGGTAAATTCTTTTAATAAGGGCTGAATCAGCACCGGTTCACGCGTGGTATACAGGTTTACCTGCGCGGCTTGCGCCAGACCGCTCAGCGCCAGCAGGCCGCTGGCCAGCAGTGGAATTTTGATTGTTACTTTCATCATTTTTCATTCCTTATTGTCAATTTAAAAAGTATTGGCCACTTCAGTCGTGGTGGTGGCTGCCGGCTGTGAATCTTGGACGAAGAAAAAACACTGCTGCAGATCGAGGCTCACATAGACCTGTTCCTGATAAGCGGTGTGTGCCGGGCTGACCTGCGCCAGAATAATGTTTTCGGGGTCCAGTTGCAGGCGTAACTGTTCGGCATGGCCCATAAAGCTGGAGGACAGCACCGTCGCCGGGATTGCGCCGGCTGTCGGCTGGCTAAACACCTGCACCTGATGTGGACGGAAACAGCAGCGGATTGGCTCTTGGTGCTGCACCAGCGCTTCACTGATGGGATGTGTGCCAAAACAGGTCTGTAACTGCTGCGCGACACGCTGCGCCGGAATTTCATTCAGGGCAGAAAAATAACGGGCGGCAAATAAGGTGGCTGGCTGTCGGTATAGGGCTTTCGGCGTACCGATCTGAATAATTTCGCCCTGATGCATCAAAATAATCTGATCGGCAATTTGCAGCGCCTCTTCCGGATCATGGGTGACAATGACTGTAGTGGTGCCAGTCTGCTTCAGAATCTCGATGGTATTTTGCCGGATCTGGTCGCGCAGGCGATGATCGAGATTGGAAAAAGGTTCATCCATCAAAAGCACCTGCGGTTTAGGTGCCAGGGCACGGGCCAGGGCCACGCGCTGCTGCTCGCCACCAGACAGGGTATAAGGATAGCTGTGCAGATGATGCTGCATCGAAACATGCTGTAGCGCCTGCTCAGCCACCGCCTGACGCTGTGCTTTGGGCAGTTTTTTCAGGCCAAACATGACATTGTCCAGTACGCTTAAATGCGGAAACAGGGCATAGTCCTGAAACACCAGACCAATATTGCGCGCTTCGGCTGGAATCTGTTGCTGTTCATTCCACAGGATTTGCTGTTCAAGCTGGATTGAGCCACTGCTTGGGGTTTCTAATCCGGCAATCAGACGAAGCATGGTGGTTTTGCCACAGCCAGAATGGCCCAGCAGGCAGAGAATCTGTCCGCGCTGTGCAGACCAGCTGGCCTGATGCACCGCAAAACGAGAGCCGAATTGTTTGCTCAGTTGCCGAATGGTCAAGACATTGGCCTGAGCTGCAGTATAAGCATTCATGGTCAATTCACAGGATGATTTTTATGCAGTTATCATAACTGAGAATTTTTCTCATGTAGAGTGTTTTTACCAATGAGAATGTAAATAGTTTCAGTTTTGAGAGTTTTATCGGGTTACAGGCAATCGGCCGATTTTATTCAGTTTATTTTCATAAATGGTATTTGAGTTGCTGCAAAGGGTGCAGCTTAAACAGACTGTTCACACTCAGGTAAAAGTCAATCAAGGCCGGCTTTAAGACATAAAAATAGCCGCTCAATGGAGCGGCTATTGGGCCAAAATCATCATGGCCCTTGGGAGAGAAGGACGGGTTTATTTGCCCGGTAAGTCAAACCAGATCATCTGGCTTTCTTCGGTTGCCTGAATATCCGCATGTTCCGCGAATAACAGTGCATCACCAGCTTTAACCGTATGTTCACCAATCTGCACTTCACCACGAATCACATGCACATAGTTGAGCTGCTGGGTCGCCTGTACGTTTAGGCTTTGGCCGGCTTCAAGTACCGCGGTTTTCACTTCAGCCTGCTGGCGAATATGCATTGGAGCCTGTTCGTTCGGGCCAACAATCAGGTGCCATTGGTTCGGCTGTTCACGTGGGTCGAGTTTAATTTGCTGATAATTTGGCTCTGCATCACGCACATTTGGATGAATCCAGATTTGCAGCATATGCACTGGTACATCGCCCTGGTTGATTTCACTGTGCTGAACCCCGGTTCCGGCGCTCATCAGCTGCCATTCACCCGCACTGATATGCCGTTCATTGCCCATGCTGTCTTTATGTGAAATGGTGCCATCCAGTACACAGGTTAAAATTTCCATGTTGTCATGCGGATGGGTACCAAAACCATTGTGGGCAGCAATCCGGTCATCATTAATCACACGAAGCACACTCACACCCATGTATTTCGGGTTGTACCAGCTGCCAAATGAAAAGCTGTGTTTGGTGTCTAACCAGCCGGCTTTAACATGACCACGTTCTTCACTACGATGTAAGTAGGCGTTCATCAGATAATCCTCTAATTCTTTTTGAGCTTGAGGCTATCTTAGTGTTTTACCTGGTGCCTGTTCTAGGCATGGAATGCAACATATCGTTCCAGATTCGCAACGTCATAGATTCAAACCTCCGTAATCAAAAAAGCCTGCATCGGCAGGCTTTTTATGGGGTATAAGCAGATTATTCGAGGAATTTAACCGTAACCCCTGAACGGACTTTACGGCCCAGGTCGTTGGCATCCCAGTTGGTCAGACGGATACAGCCATGCGAATAGGATTTAGAAATCATCGACGGGTTTGGCGTACCGTGAATACCAAAGGATTTTTTGCTCAGACCAATCCAGATATTCCCCACTGGACCGTTTGGACCTGGTGGTAAGGACAGCGGCTTCATGTTTTTGCCCTGGATAAAGTTACTTGGTGAGTAGCTGTACCACGGGTTTGGTGCCACGCCAGTCACTTTATAAGTCCCGGTTGGTGAAGGGGTGTTGGTATTACCAATACTGGCCGGGAATGATGCGATCATCTGGTTGCGGCTGTTAAATAGATACAGCTGTTTAGCACCTTTATGCGCCACAATCAGATGGATATCTTCCGGCAGGTCATTACGTACATTGGCCACAATCAGTTTCTGACCGGCTTTGTTAAAGTTGGCATTTGGATTGAGCTTTTTCAGGAAGTTCTCATCCATATGGAACTTTTCACCCAGCATTTCAGTGACGCTGGTGTAGTGCAGGCCTTTCATTTTGGCTTGCAGTGCATAGTCGCCCGGAATTGATTTGACATACGGACCTTTCAGGTCATCTTCAGTAATGGTGTATTCCACGAAAGCCGGTTTTGAACCCTGACGGGCAATTAAAGCATCCCAGGTTTCCTGCGTCAGCACACCAGTCGGTTTAATGCCGTTCATCTGCTGGAAAGAGGCAATCGCTTTCAGGGTATTTTTACCGCTGGTTCCATCAATTGCGCCCGGAGAAGCATGGGCATTATTGAGCATCACATGCGCGCGCGCATAGACCGGGAACTGGCCTTTGCCAATATTTTCATACCAGCTGGCATTGTTCAGGCCATCTAAAGTCCAGGAGGCTTTGGCTGGCGCTGTGCTGACTGAAGTTGTTGCAGGCGCAGCAGTTGTCGGTGCGCTGCCAATATCAGCCTGGGTATCTTCGGCATTTTGCAGGTCTTCTAGGGTCGCTGAAGCCTTGTTTAAATCTTGTTCTTCTTGTTGCGTAATCTGCGTTTCAACTTCTGAAGGTACGACTGCCGCTGATGCGTCTGTTGCAAGCGGATCAATCGGATCTTCAACCGCTGTATCGCTAATCAATTGAGGATTCAACGGCTGTTCAGCAGTGGTTGCAGCCAGGGCTGTACCAGCAAACATGCAACTTAAACTCATTGCGAGTACTGTGCGAACGAACATGTAAGTCAACCTTAAGAATTATTCATTTACATTTTAAAAACTACACAAGTATTACAGAAAAAATGAGGAGATGCAGTATCTGTTTTGTGTAAATATCACTTTTATCTTTTACAGTCCGGCATTTTTAAAGGACTAAAGAAGTTATTAAAATTTCTGCCTTTTTGATATGATGGATGCAAGATTCAGTCGAAGTTAGGAAAGTAAATGACGGCCTTAAAAAATGATCGTTTTCTACGTGCCTTGTTGCGTGAACCCGTAGATACCACGCCGGTATGGATGATGCGTCAAGCAGGACGTTATCTGCCTGAGTATCGTGAAACCCGTGCCAAGGCCGGAGATTTTCTTTCCTTGTGCAAAAATACCGAATTTGCCTGTGAAGTGACCTTACAGCCTTTGCGCCGTTATGAGCTGGATGCAGCCATTCTATTCTCCGATATTTTAACCGTACCGGATGCTTTGGGCTTAGGTTTGTACTTTGAAGCTGGTGAAGGTCCGAAGTTTCATAAAACCGTGCGTACCGAGCAGGATGTCGCCAATCTGCCGAATTTTAATGCCAAGTCAGATCTGGACTATGTCATGAATGCGGTGTCGACCATTCGTTCGGCTCTGGGCGGACAGGTGCCGTTAATTGGTTTTTCTGGCAGTCCGTGGACGCTGGCGACTTATATGGTTGAAGGTGGTTCAAGCAAGGATTTCCGCTTTACCAAGCAGATGATGTATGCCCAGCCGGAAGTGCTGCATGCCTTGCTCGACCGTCTGGCAGTCGCTGTGATTGACTATTTGAATGCGCAAATTGATGCTGGTGCACAAGCGGTGCAGATTTTTGACAGCTGGGGCGGGGCACTGGCGCATCGTGAATATATCGAGTTCTCGCTGAACTATATGCAAAAAATTGTAGCGGGTCTGCAACGCGAAAAAGATGGCCGTAAAATTCCGGTCATTCTATTTACCAAAGGCGGCGGTCAATGGCTGGAGCCAATGGTGGCCACCGGTGCCGATGCCTTTGGTCTGGACTGGACCACGCCATTAAATGTGGCGCGCCAAACCGTGAATGGCCGTGCTGCCTTACAGGGCAACCTCGATCCAGCCACGTTATATGGAAGCCCGGACTCAATCGCCAAGGCGACTAAAGCCATGCTGGATGATGCCTATGCGCATGGTGAAAAAACCGGCTATATTGCCAACCTGGGACATGGTATTACCCAATGGGTTGATCCGGCCAATCCGAAAGTCTTTATTGATACGGTACATGAATACAGTGCCAAGTACCTTTAAGAAGATGCAACAATATTAGGATTCAGCCTTGATCACAATTTTAAAATCAGGTTTTGAATTCACTTATAAGGCAGCTTCGGCTGCCTTATTTGGAATTTTATTGCTGATTGCTTTTGCTTTTACCGCCAGTCTGGGTAGCCAGGACTATTACGGTTTTTTCCGTTATGACTATTTGCTGTTTTATGCGGTCCTCATCCAGATTTTACTGCTGTATCTCAAGCTGGAATCCTGGGCCGAGGCCAAAGTCATTGCGCTGTTTCATCTGCTGGCGATGATTATGGAAATTTTTCTGACCCATCCGGCGATTGCGTCCTGGCAGTATCCGCAGCCGGCCGTATTTAAAATTATGACCGTGCCGCTGTTTGCCGGGTTTATGTATTCGGCTGTCGGCAGTTTCTTTGCCCGGTCCTTGCGTTTGTATCGGGTATCTTTTACTCGCTTGCCGGGTTTTGCCAATATGCTGAGTCTGGCGGTGCTGTCTTATATTAATTTTATGAGCAAGTTTTTTGTGCCGGATATCCGCTATGTGCTGTTTGCCTGGAGCGTACTGATATTCTGGAAAACCCGTATCGAGTTTGAATTGCAGCATCACCGGATGCAGCTGCCGATGTTACCGGTCTTGTTGTTACTGGCCTTTATTATCTGGATTGCAGAAAATATCAGCACCTTTTACCAGATCTGGCTGTATCCAAGTCAGGTCGACAGCTGGCATATGGTTGGCTGGGGCAAGTTGGGGTCCTGGTATCTGCTGTTATTGCTGAGTCTGGTGCTGGTCTTGAAAATTCTGGGTGATCGTCAGCCAAATGGCATCTGGCAACTGAAACCTGCGCACTTAAAGGATACAGAAAAATAATTTTTCCACTTTGGTATAAAGTGTTTTGTGTTCGCTGGCGGATGCGTTATCTTTAAACAGTGTAATAAAAATTACACATTGTGAAACAATAACAAACTCAGATAATAAATTCTGGAGACTTTTATGTTAAAAAAATTAGCTTTGGCAGCAGTATTGGCAGCAGGTTCAACAGCAGCATTTGCAGACGCTGATGCCGGCTGTGGTATTGGTTCTCAAGTTTGGGCAGGTCAGTCTGGTAAAGTGCCTAAAATTTTAGCTGCTACAACCAATGGTATTTTTGCAAACCAGTTGTTCGGTATTACCTTCGGTACTTTAGGCTGTAGCGGTACTGGTACTGTAACTGCGCAAGTGGTGACATTTACCAATGAAAATGCCGAAACGCTGGCGCGTGATATGGCTGTAGGCGAGGGTGAAAGCCTGAACGTACTGGCTGAATTACTGAGCATTAAAGCAGAAGACAAAGCACGTTTCTTTGCAGTGACCAAACAAAACTTCTCTGAAATTTATTCAGCTGACAACCAGACTTCTGTTGAAGTGCTGGCTTCTTTACAGTCAGTGATGGCACAAGACGACATCTTAAAAGCCTACGTCTAATTAAGCATCCCATAAAACCCTGTCTTCTGGCAGGGTTTTTCTCTATATAAGAACCGAATAAGAATTGATCTGCTGAATGAAACCTCTTGCTTTTGTATTTGCTGCTTTGTTATTTCCTGTGGCGTATGCCGCGACGTCTTCTGCTGAATCTTCAACGCCGGCACAGTTGTATATCCAGCGTGCTGAACAGCAGCAACTGGCACAGCAAAATACCTGGCAACGCTTAATGTATGCCAATGCCACGGGGCAGAGTACTGTCAGCTATGCCGGCTATTTTTTAACAGAAGCCAAAACACCCGATTTAAATCAGGAATTGCAGGCGCATATTGCAGCGCTGTTTCAGCAGGCCGAGCCAAATCAATCAGTACAATGCCGTTTTCCGGCCCGTAGCCGCTGGCTGGTGCAACAACTGAATATTCCACAGACGGAACTGGCTGCCGTGGCCTGTCCGGAACTGGATGAATGGATTGGCCAGATTCGTCCGTACAAAACCACTTTAATTTATGCTACCGATTTTATGGGCAACCCCAGCTCCATGTTCGGGCATACCTTGCTGCGACTGGACCCGAAAGATCAGCAGGAACTGAACCTGATTTCCTATGCGGTAAATTATGCGGCCACCGTCCCGGGAGAGCAAAGCTGGTCCTATGCCTGGAAAGGTCTGACCGGACAGTATCCGGGTGAATATTCCCTCATGCCGTATTACCGCAAGGTCAAGGAATATGGTGATCTGGAAAGCCGCGATTTATGGGAATACGAACTGGATTTAAGCCCGGATGAAACCCGTTTTCTGGTGGAACATATCTGGGAAATGAAGCACGTCAGCTTTCCCTATTATTTTGTCAGTGATAACTGTGCCTATCGTTTATTGGGCCTGATTGATCTGGTCCGTCCAGAGCTGAATTTACAGCAACAGTTTAAAGTGGCGTCGATTCCGGTTGAAACCATCAAGGCGCTGGCAGATTCAGATCTGGTTAAAGACACGGTCTATCGCCCGGCACTAGAAACCCAGTTACTGGCTCAAGCCCGCCAGCATGGTACAGACCTGGCGCAAGCGGCACATCAGCTGGCTTTTGCCGAATCTGCCGATTTAAATACGTTATTACAGTCTTATACCGCATTAGAGCAGGCCAAAATACTGGAAATGGCCTACGATGATCTGTACCTGCAGTTTTTAGCCCGCAAGGTCGAAACCGGTTTTGCCCAGCCACGTTTACGCCAATTACTCAGCTTGCGCAGCCAGCTTCAGGTCGACAAGCAGCGCCGCGCGCCGGACGTCCCAAACGTTGATCCAAGCCAGGGCCATCATGCGCGTAACCTGACGCTAAGTACCGGTGAAGTACAGGGACAGTCCTTTATCGAACTGGGGCATCGGCAGGCTTATCATGATCTGCTCGATCCGCAAGGTGGTTTTCGTACCGGGACTCAATTGCTATTTTTACAGGGTGCGCTGCAATATCGGGATGAAACCCTAAAACTGAGTCAGCTTGATGTGCTGGCGGTGAACTCCTATAACCCGATTACGCCGTTTAAAACACCATTGTCCTGGGGTTTTAATCTGGGCTGGACCCAGGAAGCGCTCAATCAGCATGGTCAGTTCAGCACTCAGGAACAGCATGGTGTAGCCAATTTACAGGTCCAGATGGGCTATAGCTGGGCCAGTGCCGACCGCGAGCATATTTGCTATGCCCAGTTACAAAACCATCTACAGGCCGGTAAAGCACTGGAGCGTGGCTGGCGCGTGGGTGTTGGGCCAACAGTAGGCTGCCAGAATATCTGGAGTCCGCAGCTGAATAGCGTGCTGCAAGTGGAATTACCGTATTGGGAAGATACCCAGCAATGGAATTTGAGACTGCACAGCCAGCTGCAATATGTGCTGAATCCGCAACATGCAATTCGTCTGGGCTGGGAATATCAGCAGCAGGATCAACAGGACTGGCATCAGACCAGTCTTGGTTATGCCTGGTTCTTTTAAGCTGAAGTCGTGAAGTCAGGCTTGAAAATCCAGATTGTTATTAAGTGAATATTCATTTAATTCACAAAAGAATTGTCTTATGTGACAGCTGCGTTAAAATCTGCGCTGTAATTCATCTGTGTGAGCCGGTTGTATGAACCAAGAGCGTATAGAGGAACTTGCAGCGCAGTGGCAGGCGATTTGCGGGCAATTTTCTGAAACTGATTTAAGCTATAGCTTCGAGTTCATTCAACAGCATGTCACGGTGCTGGTGGCCGAATTTTATCGACAGATGATGCAGGAGCAGGAAGCCTCTTATTTCCTGTCCGATGAACTGGTGCGTAGCCGCCTGAAAAATGCTCTGCAGCAATGGCTGCTGGACAGTTTTGCGGTTCCGTTCAAGCAGGATTTTAAAGCCATTGTCGCCAAGCAGCTGAAAGTTGGGGAAGTGCATGCGCGTATTGGCGTTCCCTCCTGGCTGATTATTCGCGGCATCCGCGAAATCCAGCGCAAAAGTTTTGCCTTTTTTCTGCAAACCCCGCAGGCCGATGTACTGGCTGCTGCCGATTATATGATCCAGGTGCTGAGCCTGGCCGCGGAAATTATGTGCCGCACTTATGAGGCCAAGGTGGAAATTCATAATGATATGAAACACACCTACCGCCTGTTTTCTGCCATGCAGGATGTGGCCGTGCAAAAAGACCGCCAGCGCGGTTGTCTGCTGGACTGGGAAAATGAGCTGATGTTTAAAGCCTTTTCTGACCAGTCACAGCTGTTTCATCCGCCACTCTCCAAATCTGAATTTGGCCTGTGGTTCATTCATAAAGCAGCCTATGCTTTTGCCAGCGCCGAGCAGGTCGAGTTTATTATCCAGCGGATTTATCAGGTGGATCAGTTGAACCAGCAGCTGCTGGACACTTCCAATCAGCAGCAGAAGCTATTACTGATTCAGCAGATTCGCTGTAAAAACCGCGAAATCCAGCATCTGGTCGATCAGCTGTTTCAGGTGGCGGAATATATCGGCACGGGCAATGATTCGCTGACCCAGCTGTTAAACCGGCGTTATTTAAATACCATCCTGATTCGTGAAATCCAGTTCTCGCGCAAAAACCGCTCACCTTTAAGTCTACTGGCGATTGATGCCGATTTCTTTAAAGAGATTAATGACCGCTATGGCCATGCCGCCGGTGATCTGGCCTTGCAGTTTATGGCCGAAGTGCTGCTGGAATCGAGCAAGGGCAGTGATTATGCTTTCCGGGTTGGTGGGGAAGAGTTTTTATTGCTGCTGGTCGATAGTGACTGGAACCGGGCCCAGATGATTGCCGAAACCATCCGTCGCCGGGTTGAAGATACCCCAATCCGTTCTGCTGAAGGTGAGAGTTTTAAATTTACCGTGAGTATTGGCGCAGTGCAGTATGATGGCCATCCGGATTATCAGCGTTTTCTGGATGCCGCAGATGCAGCCTTATATAGCGCCAAAAATGCCGGACGTAATCAGGTCTATCTGGCCAAATAAGCCTTTTAAGTCTCATCCCGGCATGAAAAAACGCCCAAAACTGTCGGGCGTTTTTTATATCAAAGCAGCAAGATAAAACCAGCCAAAACATCAAAAAGCTCAAGCGGTATTTTAGGCCTCAACCACCACATAATATTTTTTCACTGCTGCAACCACTTCAAAGGTACCGACAAAACCCGGTGGAATAATTCCGGCCTGACCGGCGGTAACTTCAATATATTGTCCGTGCTGGTCATGAATACGCACCACGCCTTCAATCACATTAAAGAATTCCTGTTTATTGTCAGCAAAGACAATATTCCAGGCGCCGACTTCGCACTGCCAGATGCCACAGCTCATATTGGGATGTTCATAGGCACTATAGGTATCACGTTTGGGATTGCCTTTGACCAAACGATCCGGACGCGGGAAGTCGACACTGCATTCACTTTGGGTCAGGCCCTGACCGGCTAAATAAATTGAAGACATTTGCATTCCTTAAAATAATAGGGAAACCAGCGGTAGTATAAGAAACAGGATATAAAAAAGCCCCAACAGATGTCGAGGCTCCAGCATTATTTAGGTTTAGTAACTTTCAGGTACGGCACTTAAAAATTCACGGCGTGCATCTTTATCAGTTTTAAAGTCACCAATAAATGACACGGTACGTGTGGTCGATTCCTGCTTGCCAACACCACGCATCATCATGCACATGTGTGCAGAGTCAATCACTACCGCAACACCGCGGGCTTTGGTCACTTCAGCCACGGCTTCTGCAATCTGCTGGGTCAGGTTTTCCTGAATCTGTAAACGGCGCGCAAACATTTCAGTAATACGGGCAAATTTAGACAGTCCCAAAACATTGCCTTCCGGTAAATAGGCAATATGCACACGGCCATAAAATGGCAGCAGGTGATGCTCGCATAGCGAATAGAATTCGATATTTTTGACCAGCACCATTTCACGGTTATCAGACGGGAACACGGCGTTGTTGGTCACTTCAGCCAACGTCTGGCTATAACCCGAGGTTAAATACGAAAATGCTTTAGCAGCACGCATAGGCGTATCTTTGAGACCAGGGCGATTTAAATCTTCACCAACGGCAGTAAGAATGTTTGCGTAGGATTGCTGCATAGACATAAGACGTGTTCACTTACACTGATATTGAACAAGGACGGCATTGTAGCAGAAAACCGCAACAATGCCTGCTTTTGAGGAAAAATCCGCTTATTGTTTAAACTTTGGATTCTTTTCTGCACGTTTTAGCAGAACCAGCACCGCACCGGTGCCGCCCTGTTTTTCCGGCGCACTGACAAAGGCCAGAACATCGCGATGCTGACGTAACCAGCCATTGACATAGGTTTTTAAAATGGCTTCCGGGCCTTTACCATGCACAATTTTAATCACGTTCTGGTTTTCATCTTTGGCCATCTGGATAATTTGCAGCACCGCCACCCGGGCTTCTTCCACGGTACAGCCATGCAGGTCGACCGCTTCAAACCAGCGCAAATTGCCGGCTTTTAAATCTTCAAATACCTTATGCTGCAAGGTGGCAATGCGGTAGCTTAAACTGGCCTGACTGCCCACCGGATTAAGCATGGCTTGCGTGTCCGACAAAATGGTCTCATCAGTTTGCATGGGGCCTTCGGCGGCTGCGCGTTTAGCCAGCGTCTGGGCATCCAGCTTTTTCTTGGCCAGTTGGGCCACTGGCGCGATATTGCCATGATCCATTTTCTGGACCCCACGCATTTCTTTTTGAAACAGCTCAAAATCTTCGGCCTGTTCCTGTTCAGCCGTTTTGATGGCCGGCGCTGCTGGCTCTACGCGCGGATGCGGATTACTGATCTGCTTTTTAAAGTCTTTGAGTAATTTAAACTGTTCTTTCGATAGCGAAGAATCGTGTTTGCTCATAATCGAAAATAGGAGGATAAAATTTCAATCCAGTATAGTCTGAATTACGCCTGATTTGAACTGAAACGGATTCAGCTTGGCGCTGCATCTGGCTTGAAATGAGAGATGTTAAGATGGGGCGATATAGGAAGATGACCGCCCTATGAAAGTAGGGCAGTGCAATTGCACAGTTCAGGATAAACCTGCCTCCTGAACTGCACCAAGACTTAGACCTTTTGCGGCGTACCAAACAGCTCGCTAAAGGCCTGATCCGGACACGGTTGTTTCATAAAGCTTTCACCGACCAGGAAGGCATGAATGTCATGCTCCTGCATCATCTTGACATCTGCCGGGGTGGCAATACCGCTTTCGGTTACCAGTAAACGTGCTGGATCGAGTAATTTTTTCAGACGCAATGAGGTGTTTAAATCCACATCAAAGGTTTTTAAATTACGGTTGTTCACGCCAAGCAGACAGCGATCACTTAAACGCAAAGCGCGTTCCAGCTCTTCTTCGTCATGCACCTCAACCAGTACATCCAGATTGTGTTCAAATGCGGTTTTCGACATTTCTTCCAGTTGCTGGTCTGACAGGCAGGCTACAATCAGCAAGATACAGTCGGCATGTAGCGCACGAGCTTCAACCACACCATAAGGATCAATCAGGAAGTCTTTCCGCAGTGCAGGCAGGCTGCAATGGTTACGGGCCAGCGCGATATTTTCATCAGCGCCCTGGAAAAAATCGACATCGGTCAGTACAGACAGACAGGCAGCACCGGCAGCTTCATATTGCTGGGCAATTTCAGCCGGATTAAAGTTTTCACGAATAATCCCTTTAGATGGCGAGGCCTTTTTTATTTCTGCAATCACGCCCGGACGTTTGCTTTTCAAGCTTTGGGCAAAACCGCGCACCGGTGTGGCGGCCTGGGCCAGTTGTTCCAGATCATTCAGACTGCGCTGTTTCAGACGTGCAGCAAACTCTTCCTGTTTGCGATCAACAATTTTACCTAAAATGGTATTTGCGATATCCACCATGATTTTATCCTGCCGTCTTAAGCTTCGTACTGTTTTAAGGTTTTGGTAAATTCGGCCAGTACGCCCATTTTTTCCAGTGCCTGACCGCCATAAATAATGTCATGCGCCAGTGCCACACCCTGTTGATAGGTTTTGGTCAGACCAGACACATAAATCCCGGCGCCGGCATTCAGGGCAATCATGTTGGCCGCTTTTTCACCGCGTTCAGATTTATTTTTGCCAAGTGCATCTTTAATCAGGGCCAGACTTTCTGCCGAGTTTTCCACCACCAGACCGGTGAGGGTTTGCGATTCAATGCCCACTTCTTCTGGAGTAATGGTCCATTCGGTGATTTCCCCATCTTTCAGTTCTGCTACGGTCGTGGCAGATGCCAGACTGATTTCATCCAGACCATCACGTGAATGCACCACCAGCACGTGTTCAGCACCCAGCTGGTTCATCACTTCAGCAATCGGGCGGCAGAGTTCGCTGGAGAATACGCCAATCACAAAACGTTTAACTCCGGCCGGATTCGTAAGCGGGCCGAGCAGGTTAAAAATACTGCGAATACCCAGTTCTTTACGTGGGCCAACTGCATATTTCATGGCTTTATGATGGTTCGGCGCAAACAGGAAACCTACGCCCATATCGCGGATACAGCGTTCAGTTTGCTGCATGTTTAAGTCTAGGTTAATTCCAGCCTGTTCCAGCAGGTCAGAGGAACCAGATTTGGTCGATACGCCGCGGTTACCATGTTTGGCAATGGTGGCGCCAGCGGCTGCAATCACAAAGCTGGATGCCGTCGATACGTTAAACAGGTTCTGGCCATCACCGCCGGTACCGACAATATCGACCAGATACGGAATATCGCTAACGTCAATTTTAATCGCGAACTCGCGCATCACGCGCGCGGCTGCGGTAATTTCATCAATACTTTCACCTTTCAGGCGCAGACCCATCATCAGGGCGCCAATTTGCGCATCGGTGGCTTCGCCCGACATGATGGCACGCATCACATCTTCCATTTGTGGCTGAGTCAGGTGAATCTGTTTTGTAATATGATTTAAAGCTTGTTGAATATTCATGGTGTTCACTTTGTGCAAATTAGGCATAAATTTCTAAAAAGTTCTGGAAGATTTTGTGGCCATGCTGGCTCAAAATGGATTCCGGGTGGAACTGCACGCCTTCAACCGGCAATGTCTTATGTTTCACGCCCATAATTTCTTCCATGGAACCATCGGCTTCATTGGTCCAGCAGGTGACTTCCAGACATTCTGGTAAGGTCGCCTGATCAATCACCAGCGAGTGGTAACGGGTCGCAGAAAACGGGCAGGGCAAATTGCTGAAAATTCCCTGATCGCTGTGATACATATCCGATAAACGGCCGTGCATCACTTTTTTGGCCCGTACAATGTTGCCGCCAAAGGCCTGACCAATACTCTGATGGCCCAGACATACGCCCAATAACGGGATTTTGCCGGCAAAATGCTGAATCGCTGGAATGGAAATGCCGGCTTCAGATGGCGAGCACGGACCGGGACCAATCACCAAATACTTCGGTTGCCATCGCTCAATATCTTCTAATGTGACGCTGTCATTGCGAACGACTTTAACTTCTTGATTTAACTCGCCAAAATACTGGACGATGTTGTAAGTAAAGCTGTCGTAATTATCGATCATCAAAAGCATGAGCTTAACCTGTCAAAATTTATGCACCTGACTGTGCTTGAAGAATTCCCTGAAATGCCTGGTTTTCCAAAGTGGAGGGAGGTCACAACACGGCTATTTTTCGAGCGAAAAAATGCGGGGAAAACGCAGTGCAAATCATCATAGCAAAAAATAAACATGTGCGGCTGAACATTTTCAAGCAGAATAGCTTTTATACAGATGAAATCTTTTAAGTTTATGGCTGAGCTGCATTCAGCTTGTGGCTTTTACGTGTCCGCTGTGATGTTGACCCCTCTTGCTGCCAAACCCCTAAAATGATGCATAATGACGCAGATTCACCAAAATGGCGCATTTTAAAATGGGCATAAAAATTTAGCTGAGCACGACTTGCGAAAAGCGCACAGAAAAGCACTTGAAGAAAAAATAAGCAGAAATAAATGAAAATCTGATTTTTACTGGAAAAAAGAGTTTTTATCTATAAATCACTCAATTAATCCAGTCTGAAATTCATTAGAAAAATTGCATGAAGCGCGAAATTGGCGAAATAAACAGCAGTATTATTAAGCTGTGTTAAAATGAAACCTGATTATTTGCACTATTTTGATACACACGAGAAATCTTTTGCAGGAAAAATCGCAAAGAGTGCTTGAATATGGTGCATTTCAGTATAGCCCTAGTATAATAGGCACAAAGCAAAATCCCTAAATCTTAATTTCTCATAAGAAATTCAATATTTTAACTTTGCTTTTAAAAGTTGGTACGGTAATTGCTTAATAACTGCCAACTACTAACACGCACTTGGGTGTGCAACAAAATATCATTGGAGCAAAATGAGCATGGCGAACAAGGTCCTTCAACTCATACAAGAAAGTGGTGCAAAATGGGTCGATTTCCGCTTTACTGATACTAAGGGTAAAGAGCAGCACGTAACTTACCCTGCAGACAGTATCGATGAAGATACCTTCGAAGACGGTAAAATGTTTGATGGTTCTTCAATTGCTGGTTGGAAAGGCATTGAAGCATCTGACATGATTTTACGTCCAGACGCTGAAACTGGTTTCATCGACCCATTCTTTGCGGAACCAACAGTTGTCGTGACTTGTGATGTCATCGAACCATCTACAGGTCAGGGTTATGAACGTGACCCACGCTCGATTGCTCGCCGTGCAGAAGATTACTTAAAGTCTACCGGTATTGGTGATACTGCATTCTTTGGCCCAGAACCAGAATTCTTCGTATTTGACGAAGTGAAATGGGACATCGATATGTCTGGCGCACGCCACACTTTAATTGCTGAAGAAGCGGCTTGGTCTACAGGTAAAGACTACGAGTCTGGTAACTCTGGCCACCGTCCACGCGTTAAAGGCGGTTACTTCCCGGTTCCTCCAGTTGATTCTCACCACGATATGCGTGCAGATATGTGTGCAAAAATCGAAGAGATCATGGGCCCAGGTCGTGTAGAAGTACATCACCACGAAGTTGCATCTTGCCAGTTAGAGATTGGTGTGAGCTTCAACACCATGGTGCGTAAAGCTGACGAAGTGCAACAGTTCAAATATGCGGTGTGGAACGTAGCGCACCAATACGCGAAAACTGCGACGTTTATGCCTAAACCAATGGTAGGCGATAACGGTTCAGGTATGCACGTGCATATGTCGATTTCTAAAGACGGCAAAAACCTGTTCGCGGGTGATGAATACGCTGGTCTGTCTGAAATGGCACTGTACTTCATTGGCGGTATCATCAAGCATGCCCGTTCATTGAATGCGATTACTAACCCTTCGACTAACTCGTACAAGCGTCTGGTTCCGCACTTCGAAGCACCAATTATGCTGGCTTACTCAGCGCGTAACCGTTCTGCTTCTATCCGTATTCCTTACGTGTCTAGCCCGAAAGGCAAACGTATTGAAGCACGTTTCCCAGATCCAATGATGAACCCGTACTTAGGTTTCGCGGCACTGTTAATGGCGGGTATTGACGGTATCCAGAACAAGATTCACCCAGGTGAAGCTGCGGACAAGAACCTGTACGATCTTCCACCGGAAGAAGAAGCAAAAATTCCAACCGTTGCTCACAGCCTTGAAATGGCGCTGGAAGCACTGGCCGCTGACCATGACTACCTGTTAAAAGGTAGCGTGTTTACAAAAGAAATGCTCGATGCTTATATCGAGCTGAAAACTGAAGAAGTTCGTCGTCTGAACACGACTACTCACCCAGTTGAATTAGACATGTACTACAGCCTGTAATTTGACCTCAGATTCATGCTCAGAAAATCCGCGCTTGTCGCGGATTTTTTTATGGCCTTCATATTCATTTAGGTGAGGTAGATTGATAGTGAATATGACATTTGCGCTTTTTGGCTGAAAAGCCCATGGTTTAGTAACAGATTTCAGTTACACTAGGCCAAGCGATAAAAGGGGAATAAGTGATGCGCGGCCAGCAGACCTGTCAATTTCAGGATCAGACCATTCCTGCAGGATTGAAGACATGGCTGTATGCACCGGGCTCTCTGACACAACAATTAACCGATCTGGCCGGTGGCCAGTTTCAGGTACAGCCACTGCGCGAAAGTTTCCAGCGCCTGAGCTTTGAAGATGCCAAATGGCTGGGCATGCCGCATCAGCATACCTCCTGGGTGCGGGAAAGCTATTTATATGGCTGTGAAGAGCAGCCCTGGGTTCAAGCCAAAAGTATTTTTCCGATTTTAAGCCTGCAAAAAAAAGCACGCCTGTTCAAGCATATTGGTAAAAAGCCGATTGGCCGGTTTTTGTTTCAACGTACCAATCCGGCCTGTGAGCGCCGGGTGATTTTATTGCCCGAAGGCTGGACCAGACAGAGCTGCTATACTTGGCATGGCTGTAAATTTATTGTGCAAGAAAGTTTCTTGCCCAGCTTTGAGCAATTTCTACATTCTTCTTTTCAACAGCAACGTGGTTAAGGACAGTCATGGCAACTGCACATTCAATTACCTGGCGTGAGCGCTTGGAAGCCTATTACTATTTATGCCGTTTTGATAAGCCGATTGGCACCGAACTGGTGTTCTGGCCAACCATGTGGGCCTTATGGATTGCTGCTCAGGGAACACCGACCATAGGTGTGCTGATTCCAATGATTCTGGGTGTGATCTTTATGCGTGCGGCAGGCTGTGCCATTAATGACTTTGCCGACCGTAAAGTCGATGCCCATGTTGAGCGCACCAAAACCCGTCCTTTGGCCACCGGCATCATTAGCGCTAAAGAAGCGGTGATGGTGTTTCTGGTGCTGGTTGCTGCCAGTGCCTGCCTGTTGTTGTTCTTGCCGCTTGAAACCTTTTACTGGTCGTTTGGGGCGTTATTTCTGGCTTTTATCTACCCGTTTATGAAACGCTATACTCATTTACCGCAGGTATTTCTGGGCGCCGCATTTTCATGGTCTATTCCTATGGCCTATACCGCGGTGGGTGCAACCCCGGATTTAACCTGCTGGTTATTGTACTTTGGCAACCTGGCCTGGACTGTGGCCTATGACACTCAATATGCGATTACTGACCGCGAATATGATCTCAAAATTGGGGTGAAATCGACCGCCATTTTATTTGGCCGTTATGATATTGAGATTATTTCTGCCTTGCAGCTGATCAGTCTGCTCCTGATTGGCGCGGCGTTGTGGATCGAAAATCTGTTCATGCCATTTGGTCTGGTGGCACTGGCTGTGGTGGCACTGGATTTTATCTATCAATGGCACAAAACCAAAGACCGCAATCCGCAGCAATGTTTCTGGGCTTTTCGGCATAACCGTTGGGTTGGGCTGATGATTTTTGCCGGAATTTTTCTTGCACTTCTCTAGGTTTATGCATTTGGTCTGATCTTGCAAAAAGCCAACAAAGCATCCGAGCAGGATGCTTTTTTTATGCTTAATTCAAAGAACTCAGGCTGAGTACTTAACAACAAGAAGATAAAGAGGAATTCAAGATGACAACGACATTTAAAAAACTGTTATTGGCGGTAACCTGCTCCTCGGCGCTGTTATTTACAGCATGTGGTGGCGATGATAATGACTTTAACTTTATCCGTGACAAAACTTTTGTATCTGATGCTGCCTATACCCAAGATGGTATTGAAGGTGCGATCATCCGGGTCATGACCTATAAAATGCCAAATGTACGTGACCAGAAAACAGAAGCTACCGCCATGGTATTTTATCCGTCCGCACCTCGTCCGGTAGATGGCTGGCGTGTGGTGGTCTGGGAACATGGAACAGTGGGCATTGCTGATCATTGTGCACCGAGTCGCAACAGTTTAAATCCGCGTTTTAAGGCCATGGCGGAAAGTTTACTGGCCGCAGGCTATGTGATTGTCGCGCCAGATTATGAAGGGCTGGGCACGCCGGGTATTCATCCGTATTTACATTTAGAAAGTGCGGCCCAGTCTGCTATTTATTCAGTACGCGCCTTAAAAGAAGATCTGGGTGCACACATGCATGGTGCCTGGATGTCGGTGGGGCAGTCACAGGGTGGTCATGCCTCTTTAGGTACTGCGGAATTTGCCAATCAGGATGCCAATTATAAAGGTGCAGTGGCAGCAGCACCGGCTTCGAGTCTGGGTTATATCATTGCGGAAGTCGCGCCGGCGGCCATTCGTGATCTGGAACTGGCAGAGAGTGTTGGTCTGTATCCGGTTGGAACGGCCCGTAATGTCTATGCAGAACTGATGGCCTATGCTGCCTATGTCGCGGTCGGCATTAAAGCCTATGAACCGGACTTTAATTACCTCAGCATCTTCCAGCCGGAATCGCAGGATATTGTGCCAGAAGCCGAAGGCAACAATGGTGAAAATGGCCAATGTCTGGACGAGCTGATGCAGTCCTTTAGAGAAGATATAGATGCCTTTACTGAAAATAGTGGTCTTGCTGTGGCTGATTATCCGGGACTGACGGCAAATTTCCAGGACAATGCAACCATTAAGCGCTTCCTGGCCATTAACCAGCCGGCCACCAAAAAGCTGGATACACCGATTATGGTGATTCAGGGTGAGGCAGATACTGCTGTACCGGCAGCTGTCACCACGGCACTGGTAGATAACTTAAGAGAAATGGGGGACGACGGTTGAATATGAATTGGTCCCGGGTGCCTCGCATACCCAGGCCATTGTGCAGAGAAATGCCGAGCTGGTGCGCTTTATTCAAACCCACATGCCTGCGCAATAATGTCCTCCTGAAAAACTCGCTGATCAGTCCGGAAGATCGGGGCTGATCAGCTCTCAGTGACCGAGATTTCGAGTTTGGCCAGTTCCTGAGTAATGAGCTGCAGTGCCAGATTATGGTTATTTTTACGGTAATTGGCATATAGATGGAGCGGCTGAACTTCAAAATCGGTTTCAATGATCGCCACATGCTCATTCAGAAAGCGCAGCAGATATTCCGGCACAAAACTGTAGCCCATCCCCAGATTAATCAGATTAATATGCTGCAATACATTGGTGACCCAGAGTAACTGCTCGGCCGGCATCTGTTCAATCGGCACCTGCCGGGTGACCTGTTCATAAAACACCGGAGAAGCGGTTTGCTCGCACATAATCAGCCGCTGTTGCAGCAAGGCTTCAGCACTCATCCGCGACTTGGTCGGTGCAGATTTTTGCCCTGACACCAGATAGATTTTCTCTGACAAAATGGGAAGATCGACAAAATCATCCTGCTGAATGGCATAGCGGGTCAGGCTTAAATCCAGCTCAGCATTTTTCAGGCGCTGAATCTGCTCCAGACAGGTCAGGCTCTGGATATGAATCTGCAGATTGGGAATGGCCTGTTTCAAGCGTTCTAGCATCAGCGGCAGCACTTTCAGCTCGGCCACGTTCAATAAGCCAATATGAATCTGGTTGTTTTTCTGATGCGCCACCTGACGCGCTGCGGCAATTGCAAGTTTGGCGTTTTCAATCGCTTGCAAGGCATAAGGTAAAAAGGCCCGGCCTTCATCGGTTAGTTGAATCTGCCGCGCGGAGCGATCCAGCAAACGAACCCCGACTTCTTCTTCTAAATCCTTAATCTGCTGGCTTAAAGAGGGCTGGGCGGTAAAGAGTTTATCGGCTGCTTTGGTAAAACTCTGTTCTTCTGCCACCGCTGCAAAATAGCGTAAATGCCGTAATTCCATGACTTTCATCCACCGTGCAGATCATCGTCCTAGTGTAACCCAACACAGTCTGAACTGCATTTCACATCAGCCGATGTGTTTTATCCAGCAGCTGACTAGAGCTAAAACCAATAGCACTATCGTTTATACGCATAGAAATAGGCGGGCTGGATGGAGCGGATTACACTGCATACAAATATTCTGCAACAGATACAGCGGTGAAAGGAGTCCGGAATGTCTACACACTATGATACTGATGTGCTGGTGATTGGTACGGGGCCGGCGGGTTCTACTTTAGGGCTGGCCTTGGCCAGTTATGGCATCAGGGTACAGCTGTTTACCCAGTTTAACTGGCTGGCCAACAGTCCGCGTGCGCATATTACCAATCAGCGTGCGATGGAAGTTCTGCGTGACTTGGGCATTGAAGAGCAGGTCAAAGCCATTGCCACGCCGTGGCAGCAGATGGGCGAAAGTTTACTCACCACCAGTCTGGTCGGGGAAGAAATTGCCCGGATGAGCTGCTGGGGCACGGGCGATGAACGTCATGGCGATTACATCAAAGGCAGTCCATGTCCCTTTGTCGATCTGATCCAGCCGAAAATGGAAGCACTGCTGGTCAAGAATGCGGCCGAACGCGGTGCGATTTATAACTTCAATACCGAATATTTATCACATACTCAGGATGAGCACGGCGTAACCGCGACCTTCCTGAATCGGGTGACCCAAACTGAATTTAGCCTGCGAGCCAAATATTTAATTGGTATGGATGGGGCGCGTTCGAAAATTGTCGAAGAGTTGAAGCTGCCCTTAGAAGGAGTGATGGCGCGTGCCGGAACCGTGTACGTCACTTTTAAAGCCGACCTGTCCAAATACGTGGCGCATCGTCCGGCCATTTTACAATGGATTGTGAATCCGGAAGCCAGTTTTGGTGACTTGGGCATGGGATTGCTACGTGCCATTCAGCCCTGGAATGAATGGATTATGGGCTGGGGCTTTGATATCAGCAAAGGCGAGCCGCAAGTCACCGAAGCCCAGGTTCGGGCGCGACTGAACACCTTTGTGGGTGAAGAGGTGCAGCAGGTCGAAATTGAAAAAGTATCTTACTGGTATGTCAATCAGACCTGGGCCACCCAGTATTCGGTGGGGCGTGTGTTCTGTGGTGGCGATGCGGTACATCGTCATCCGCCATCGAGTGGTTTAGGTTCCAACACCTGTATGCAGGATGCGTTTAACCTGGGCTGGAAGCTGGCTTATGTGCTTAAAGGCTGGGCCAAGCCAGCGCTACTGGACTCTTATAGTGATGAACGGGCGCCGGTGGGCAAGCAGATTGTGGCGCGTGCCAACCAGTCCCGTTTTGACTATAAGCACTTAAAAGCAGTATTTGGTTTTGATCAGGGCGTGCAGACCCAGGCCGAGATGTTGCAGCGGATTTTTGCGGAAACACCGGAAGCGGCCGAGATTCGGGAAAAGCTGTATCAGGCGCTGGCGATTAAACATTATGAGTTTAATGCTCAAGGGGTGGAGCTAAACCAGCGTTAT
Source organism: Acinetobacter sp. YH12155 (assembly GCF_013418255.1). Taxonomy (NCBI): domain Bacteria; kingdom Pseudomonadati; phylum Pseudomonadota; class Gammaproteobacteria; order Moraxellales; family Moraxellaceae; genus Acinetobacter; species Acinetobacter sp. YH12155. The sequence continues at coordinate 5,088 of NZ_VPCK01000005.1, read as the reverse complement.
CTGTCCAATGCCGTGCTGGCAGAAACAGATGAAGAAATCTTTGTACAGGATCCGCAGCTGTATTTGCAAGCCACCACACGTCCGGGTGCCAAACTACCGCATACCTGGCTGATTGATGCGCAGGGCTATAAACATTCCACCCTGGATATTGTCGGTAAAGGGCGCTTTACGCTACTGACCGGTTTATCGGGTGCAGCATGGAAAGCGGCAGCGGCCCGGTTAAAGCTGGACTATCTGGATGTGATTCAGATTGGTTCACGTGAACATCGCGATGTCTATGCCACCTGGCAGCAAAAATCGGAAATTGCCGATGCCGGTGCCGTGCTGGTACGTCCGGATGGCTATGTGGCTTGGCGGATGCAGGACACACCAGAACAAGGCTTTGATCATCTGGCCTGTTTAACTCAGGTTTTTGGCGAGATTCAGCTGAACCTCTAATCGGGTAGATGAGCAGTCTGACGTGATCTGTAACGCAGCCGTCTGTAGCCGTACAGGCGGCTGTGTTGTATCTTCAGGTTCAAGCAAACATCAACAGAGGCTTTGTCCTCGAAAATGATTTTGTTATATTGAGCGTCATTTTGATGCATCTGACAGAGGACTCTCTCATGACCGCGCCTGAACAGCAACGACCGAATCAGCCACCCAATACCAAAAAGATTATTCTGTTGGCCAGTTTAGGTCTGCTGATTCCTGTTTTTCTGGTCAGTATGGCGTTTCTGGCTGTCAACAGCGATGCGAAAAATCAGGAAAAATACAAACAGCAGCAGGCAGAGATGATTGCGCGGATTAAAGCGCGTGAAGCGGCTGAACAGCAGCAGGCGCAGCAACAAGCTCAACAACAGGCCAATGCGAAACCAGCAGCTTCTGAAGCTGTAGCGCCTTAATTAAAGAATATCCTGCTGCAATTGTCTGATACTCGGAATCTCCGTGTATCGGATCACCTGATAGCCCGCCTCAAGCAACATGGCATCCCGCTCGGCATCTTCACTTTCTTTGCCAATATGAGTGGGATCATCCAGTTCAATAATAATCACCACATTCATCTGCTGATCCAGCAAAACAAAATCGGTGACCTTGCGATTAAAGCGGGAACGGATCTTGTAGTTACTATTGGTAATTAACGCACTAAAAGCAACTTGAGCCAGAATATGATGTTCGGGAAAAGCCTGCTTTAAACGGGCAAACATCTTGGCTTCAAACGGGGTAATGACTTTTTTCGGAAAATATTTCTGTTTGGGGCGCAAATAGGAAGCTACCACCAGCAGCATCAGCACCAGTGTGGCCAGGCAGCCAATAAAGAAGAAAGTCGACTGAGCGCTATTGAACACAACACATACTTGTATAAAGAAAAAACCCACTCAACTGGAGTGGGTTTTTAGAATCTTGGCTCTCCCACCTGGGCTCGAACCAGGGACCTGCGGATTAACAGTCCGTCGCTCTACCGACTGAGCTATGGGAGAATCTGAAACGCATTCTAGGCGGCAAAGGGCAGGTGGTCAAGTCCGCGGCCTGAAAAAATGTAGTTTTTCAGTTTAACTGAATTAAAAATAAACGAATGAAGGCGTTTGGAAGCAGAAAGCTTGGTGTGTGGCTTTTACTGGTCTATGACGGGCAGGGTGCCGTGGTACAGGTAGGGGCTATTTTAGGATGATGATTCTCATTGAATCCCCCAATCTAAACGCCATAAAAAAACCCACTCAACTGGAGTGGGTTTTTAGAATCTTGGCTCTCCCACCTGGGCTCGAACCAGGGACCTGCGGATTAACAGTCCGTCGCTCTACCGACTGAGCTATGGGAGATTAGATGGCTCTCCAACCTGGGCTCGAACCAGGGACCTGCGGATTAACAGTCCGTCGCTCTACCGACTGAGCTATTGGAGAATCTGATGCGCATTTTAGGGAGGAATGCGCCGGTCGTCAACCAGATTATTTAAACAAATGAATCATTTGCCTTAGATTTATGCAGTTATTCCCTAAAAATAAAAAAATCACCCTTAAAGGGTGATTTTTTACACAGAAAAATAAAATTATTTTTCTACGCCAGCTGGTTGGCCTGCAAGTTTCGCGTTGGCATAATCCCAGTTCACCAGGCTTTCAAGGAAAGTCGAGATGTACTTAGGACGTGCGTTACGGAAGTCGATGTAGTAAGCGTGTTCCCAAACGTCAATCGTTAATACTGCAATTTTGCCGTGCGCCATTGGCGTATCTGCATTTGAAGTTTTCATGATTGACAGTTTGCCGTTTACGTCGTCAGCCACTAACCATGCCCAACCTGAACCGAATTGAGTTGCAGCAGCAGTTGCAAATTCTTCAGCAAATTTTTCGTATGAACCAAAAGCTTCATCAATTTTCGCTGCAATTGCACCAGTAGGTTTACCACCACCGTTTTTCGCCATACAGTTCCAGTAGAATGTGTGGTTCCATACTTGTGCAGCATTGTTGAAAATACCTGCTTTAGAAGCATCGCCAGCACTTGCCTTGATGATTTCTTCTAAAGTTTTACCTTCAAGCTCAGTACCTGCGATCAGGTTGTTCAGGTTCACAACATAGGTGTTGTGGTGCTTGTCATGGTGAAATTCTAAAGTCTCTTTGCTGATGTGCGGCGCAAGATCTTCGTAACCATATGGTAATGCTGGTAAAGTAATCGTTGTCATGTTTTCAATTCCTTGCTTATGCTGGGTTTTGAGTTTAAGTCGGCTTATTGTAATAGATTATTCAACAAAATTGCGCATTGCTTATAAATAACATTACACAATAAATCCTTAATTTATACGTATAAGCCAGCCTCAATTCATCTCCCAAGTTTTAAATCGGATTATTCAATTCGAAATAGACATATTCGAGATTAAATTCGCGTGCCAGCGCCTGCCCCAAACGCTGTACACCGTAGCGTTCAGTCGCGTGATGGCCACAGGCATAATAATGGACGCCCAGTTCTTTGGCTTCATAAAAGGTACGTTCTGACACTTCGCCAGAAATATAGGCATCACAGTCTTGCGCTGCGGCTTTATGAATATAATCCTGCGCGCCGCCGGTACAGAAACCGACTTTGCGGATTTCGGTTGGATTGGCCGGTAAATGAATGGTATCAAACCCCAGTTTTTCACTTAACAGGGCTTTAAACGCTTCTGGTGACATGGCCTGTTTTAAATAGCCAATATTGCCAATCGGATGACGTTCACTCGGGTCCAGTGCTTCCAGTTGCTCCAGTCCCAAAATATCAGCAATGGCCGCATTATTGCCCAGTTCAGGATGTGAATCGAGCGGTAAATGATAACCTACCAGTGAAATATCATGCTGGATTAGGCTTTTAATGCGTTTACCGCGCATTCCGGTAATCGGGTAGGGTTCACCTTTCCAGAAATAGCCATGATGCACCAGCAGCACATCGGCTTGCTCGGCAATGGCGGCTTCAATTGCATCTTGTGATGCAGTTACCGCACACAGAATTTTTTTGACTTCCGGTTTGCCTTCAATTTGCAAGCCGTTTGGGGCATAGTCTTTAAACTCGGCTGATTTTAAGGTTTGATCACACCAGCGGATCAGGTCATGCAGCTTAGCCATAAATCTCTCAAAAGCCTTAAATTTTGTTGTCATCAAAACATATTTTGAATTGTAACTAAAGCAGCACAAAACTCTTTAGTGATTTTTATGTTTCCTTATGTATTTCGCTTTACAATAGGTCATAAATTACTTAGTCATCAATGAATTAAAAAATTTTAGAGGATAGAGCTGTGCGCCGGACCTTTACATGGTTACCTTGGGTGTTACTTATTATTGTGGTTATTGGCTTTTTGGGCTGGCAACAGTTTCAAAAACCGAAAGCTCCCGTTGCCCCGGATGGGGTGAAAATGCCTGCTGAAAAAGTAGAACCGCTGATTGATACCACCCGTACTGGCGGGGTGGTGTCTTATAGTGCTGCCGTAAAAGTAGCAGCACCGGCCGTGGTCAATATTTTTACCACCCAGAAAATCAAGCAGCCTAATCATCCTTTGTTTAATGATCCGGCATTCCGTGAATTTTTTGGTGATCAGTTACCGGAACAATATCGCCAGGGACCTAATGAAAACAGCCTCGGTTCTGGGGTGATTGTACGTGCCGATGGTTACATTTTGACGAATAACCACGTGATTGCCCAGGCTGATCAGATTGTGGTGGCTCTGCATGATGGCCGCCGTGCCGAGGCAAAAGTGGTCGGCACCGATCCGGATACCGACTTGGCGGTAATTAAAATTGAGCTGGATCAGTTACCGGTTTTACCATTTAAACTCAGTGGCAATGAAGTCGGTGATGTGGTGCTGGCGATTGGTAACCCGTTTGGGGTGGGTCAAACCGTCACCCAGGGGATTATTTCCGCGACCGGCCGTTCGGATTTAGGCATTAATACCTATGAAGACTTTATTCAGACTGATGCTGCCATTAACCCGGGGAACTCCGGTGGTGCGCTAATTGATGTGGCCGGGAACTTAATTGGGGTCAATACCGCAATTTTCTCGCAATCGGGCGGTTCTTTAGGGATTGGCTTTGCTATTCCGGCACAGGTCTGTCAGCAGGTACTGAACTCGATTTTAAAAGATGGTCGCGTGGTACGTGGCTGGTTAGGTATTAGCTTATTGCCGGTACAGCAACAGAATATTCTGGAGCCAAAACAAAGTGGCGTGGTGGTGGCAGATGTCTTGGCCAATGGTCCTGCGGCCAAAGCCGGTATTCGCCGTGGCGATAAAATCCTGAAAGTGAATGATGAAGAGATTAGCTCAACATCACACCTGATTAATTATGTGGCGCTGCAGCAACCGAACCAGCCGGTGAATATCCTGATTGAACGTGAAGAACAGTCTTTAGAGCTGCAAGTGGTGGTTGGTGAGCGTAAAGTGCAAAACAGTGATAAACAGTTTATTCCATTACCAGAATAAGCTCGCAGTACGCGCTGTAAATTAAACATGAAAAAGCTCCGCAGGTCGGTAATGCCAGTCAGTTAAGAGATTGACTGGCTTTTTCTTGGGTATTTTTGAGGTTTTCCTTTTACAACCCTTGGGTAACTCCTCATCCGTCTCTCAGGTATAACATACCGATTAGATTTCTCCATTAA